>CAJPFZ010000323.1 GCA_905339355.1 Burkholderiaceae bacterium | reverse complement strand
TGCGTGCGGCGCAGCCGTGGCTGCAGAGGCTGCTGATGATCGCCATCGTCGTCGTGGCGCTGCAGCCGCGCGCCTGGGACGCGGAGCGCATGCTCGACGCGGCGCGCAAACAAGGGCCGAAGGCGCAGGCGGGGGCACGCGCGCTGCAGACCGTGATGCAGGCCGCAGTCGATGGCGACGACCAGGCCAAGCTCGGCGCACTGAACCAGTTCTTCAACCGCCGCATCCACTCGCGCGAGGACGCCGACATCTGGGGCCAAGTCGATTACTGGGCAAGCCCGCTCGAAATGCTCGACAAGGGCACCGGCGACTGCGAAGACTTCGCGATCGCCAAGTATTTCAGCCTGGTGGCGCTCGGCATGCCGGTGCACAAGCTGCGGCTGGTCTACGTGCGCGCGCAGATGGGCGGCCCGGGTGGGCCGGTGCAGGCGCACATGGTGCTCGCCTACTATGCTGCGCCGGGAGCCGAACCGATGATCCTCGACAACCTGATCACCGACGTGCGGCCGGCGTCGCGCCGGCCGGACTTGTCGCCGGTGTTCAGCTTCAACAGCGAAGGCCTGTGGCAGGGCGTCGGCTCGCAGGCGGCCGGCGACCCCGCCGCTCGCCTGTCGCGCTGGCGCGAGATCCTGGCCAAGGCGCGCGCGGAAGGATTCCAATGAGAACGAACGAAAGCTGGCCATGTCGCTGATCCGCCAGATCTGGCTGCTGCTGA
Source organism: Burkholderiaceae bacterium (assembly GCA_905339355.1). Lineage (GTDB taxonomy): Bacteria > Pseudomonadota > Gammaproteobacteria > Burkholderiales > Burkholderiaceae_C > Albitalea. Next base: position 8,825 of record CAJPFZ010000323.1, on the reverse strand, counting down.
TCGGCGCGCTGCTGCTCGCCTTCGTCGGCAGCGTCGGTGTCACCATCAGCTCGGCGCGCGACACGCTGCAGACGCAGCTGCGCCTGAAGAACAGCGACAACGCGGCGGCGCTCGCGCTGTCGCTGTCGCAGCAGCGCGGCGATGCTCAGCTGATGGAGCTGCTGATGGCCGCGCAGTTCGACACCGGCTTCTACCGGCGCATCCGGTTGACGAGCGTCGATGGCCGAACGGTCTTCCAGCGCGAGGCCGGGCCTGCGCAAAGCCGCGCGCCGACTTGGTTTTCCGCGATGCTGCCGATCGAATCGACGCCGGGTCTCGCGCAGGTGTCGGACGGCTGGCGCGCGCTCGGTTCGGTCGAGGTGGTGAGCCACACGGCATTCGCGCACGACGACCTGTGGCGCGGCGCGCTGCGCTCGGTGGTCGCGCTGGCGCTCGTCGGCGCACTGGCCGCGCTGCTCGCGCGCACCGTGATCGGCCGCTTGCGCCGGCCGCTCGACCGGGCCGTGCAGCAAGCGCAGTCGCTGGTCAACGGCGAGTTCGTTACCGTGCCCGAGCCGCGTGTGCCCGAGCTGCAGCGCCTCACGCTTGCAATGAACACGATGGTCGCGCGGCTCAAGCTGATATTCGATGCGCAGGCGCAGCAGGTCGAGGCGCTGCGCCGCGAGGCGCATTCCGATGCGGTGACGGGCCTGGCCAACCGCAAGCATTTCATGGCCCAGCTGGCCGGCACGCTGCAAGGCGAAGACGGCGCCAGCGAGGCCGGTCTCGTGCTGCTGCGCGTGATCGAGCTGGCCGCGATCAACCGCAGCTTGGGGCATGCCACCACCGACCGCATGATCGGCACCGTGGCTCAGGCGCTGCAGGCCTACGCGCAGCGCGCCGCGGGCTGCCACGTCGGGCGGCTCAATGGCTCGGACTTCGCGCTGTGCCTGCCGGTGGGCGGCGTGGCGCTGGAAACCGCGCAGGCGGTGGCGCAGGCGCTGCGGGTCGCACTGCCGGCTTTCGGCCACGGCATCGCGATCGCCGTCGGTGCCGTCGAGATGAAGCGCGACATGCCGCTTGCCCAGGCGATGAGCGCCGTCGACGCTGCCCTCGCCCGCGCGGAAAGCCGCGGGCCGTTCGCGGTCGAGGTCGCCGACGCCGGCCCTGCAGACGCCGCCGACGTCGTCCCGCTCGGCGAAGCGGCCTGGCGCAGCCGCATCAACGAGGCACTGACCTACGGCCGAGCGCGGCTGGTCGACTTTCCGCTCATCGATGCGCATGGCCAGCTGATCCACCTCGAGTGCCCTCTGCGGCTGCAGCTCGATGCACAAGGGCCGTTCGAGACCGCCGCACGCTGGCTGCCGCACGCCTTGCGCGGGCGCCTGACGGCCGCGATCGATCAGCGCGCGGTGGAACTCGCGCTGAGCGCGATCGAACGCGACGGCCGCGCGCGCTGCGTCAACCTGTCGAGCGCTTCGCTCGCCGACAGCGCCTTCGCCGCGCGGCTGCGCACACTGCTCGGCGAGGCGCCGCACCCGGCACGCGAACTCTGGCTCGAGGTACCCGAACTGGCAGCCGTCGAGCACTTCGCGCAGGTGCATGAGCTGGCGCACCAGCTGCGTCCCACCGGCGCTCGGGTCGGGCTTGAACATGCCGGCGAGCGCCTGAGCCGCATCGAGCGGCTGTTCGAGGCCGGGCTCGACTACGTCAAGCTCGATGCAGCGGTGGTGCACGGCGTGGCCGGCGACGAAGGTCGCGCCAACTATCTCAAGAGCGTCGTCGCCATGCTGCACGGCTTGTCGCTGAAGGCGTTCGCCGAAGGCGTCGCCGACGAGGACGATGCGCTCGTCCTGTGGCGCATCGGCATGGACGGGGTGACGGGCCCCTGGGCCAGCGCCCGCCGGGCCGACCTCGTGTCGCAGCTGTAAGCGCCGATCTCGAAACGCAAGCTTCGCGTCGGCTTGCGTTCGCATGGGCTGTCGTCCGACAGTCCGACGCGGCCTGCGCCGAGTGAATCTCCCGGGTCTCGGCCCTATCGTTGTGGCGTCTGCGGACGATTCCCGACAGGCTGGCATGTGGCCGGCGTGCGGGTTTCTCGAGTCGCCATCGGCGACGCATTGCACAAGGAGTACAGAGATGACCAAGCAAACGATGACGTTTTCCGCCGTGAGCGTGCTGCTCGCCTCGCTGGCATTGGCCGGCTGCGACAGGCGCGACGAGACGACCGTGGCGCGAGACGGCGACACCACCGTGGTTCAGCGCGAGTCGACGACCAGCCCTGACGCGACGCGTGCGGGCGAAGCGACCCGGGAAGCCGGTGCCGCCGTGGCCGATGCCACCCGCAGCGCCGCCGACCAGGCGAGCGACAAGGTCTCCGACGCCGTGATCACGACCTCCGTCAATGCCGAACTGGCCAAGGACCCGACGCTCAGCTCGCTGCGCATTGATGTCGACACCGACGCCGGCCGCGTGGCGCTCAAGGGCACGGCGCCCGACCCGCAAGCCAAGGAGCGTGCGACCCAGATCGCGAGCGGCGTGAAGGGCGTCGTGAGCGTCGACAACCAGCTGACGGTCGGCGGCTAAGCCGGTCGAGTTCCATCCGCAAGGCGGGCGCTGCGGCCCGCCTTGCAGCGTCAGTCTCCGAGGAGACTGGCTGGCGGCGGGATCGCGGGCAACATTGGCGCCTTGGCGGCAATGTCTGTCCGCAGGAGTCCCGCATGACCGTTTTTCGCGCCTGGGCCGCCCATCGAGCCGGCGGCCCGCTGCAACCCTTCGACTACGACGCCGGACCGCTCGATGCGGAAGACGTCGAGATCGAGGTCGAACACTGCGGCATCTGCCATTCCGACCTCGCGCTGATCGACAGTGAATGGGGCGCCAGCACCTACCCGCTGGTGCCTGGCCACGAGGTGGTGGGCCGAGTCGTGGCGCTGGGCGGGCAGACCAAGGGGCTTGCGCTCGGCCAGCGCGTCGGCGTCGGCTGGCACACCCGCAGTTGCCTGCATTGCCGGCCTTGCATCGGCGGCGAGCAGCATTTGTGCGCGCAACGCCAGCCGACCATCGTCGGCCGCCACGGCGGATTTGCCGACCGGCTGCGTTCGCACTGGGCCTGGGCGGTGCCGATACCCGATGCACTCGATCCGGCGTCGGTCGGCCCGCTGATGTGCGGCGGCATCACCGTCTTCAGCCCGCTCGTCATCCAGGGCATCAGGCCGCTGGACCGCGTCGGCGTGGTCGGCATCGGCGGTCTCGGCCACCTCGCGCTCAAGTTCGCGCGTGCCTGGGGCTGCGAGGTGACGGCGTTCACCTCGACGCCGGCCAAACGCGACGAGGCGATGGCGCTCGGCGCGACCCGCGCCGTGTCGAGCGTCGACCGCGCGGAGATGAAGCAGATCGCCGGCAGCCTCGACTTCCTTCTCGTCACGGTGGGCGCCGCGCTCGAATGGGACGCGCTCATGGGCACGCTCGCGCCCAAAGGCCGGCTGCACCTGGTCGGCGTGGTGACCGAGGGTCTGAAGCTGCGCACCGGCTCGCTGATGAGCTGGCAGCGCAGCGTCTCCGCCTCGCCCACCGGCTCGCCGGCGACCATCGCCGACATGCTCGGCTTCGCGGCGCGCCACGGCATCACGGCGCAGGTCGAGCGTTTTCCGATGGCGCGTGTGAACGATGCGATCGATCGGCTGCGGTCGGGGCAGGCCCGCTATCGCGTGGTGCTCGACGCTGCTTCCCAATAACCGTTAACCTTGCCGCCTTCGCGAACCCGGCCACCGCCGCGTTCGCGCGGCAGGGCAGGGCATCTCCTGCGCTGCGACCACACCTCCACGGAGACCTTTCGTGTTCAGCGCGTTCGAGAGACTGGTCCATCCCTACCCGGATGGAAGCCCCAAGCCGCCGCCGCGCGGCTTTGCCGCCTTCCTGTGGGCCTGCACCGAGGGCACCCGCGGCTACCTCGCCGCAATGACCTTCTTCACCGCACTGATCGGCGTCTTCGAGGCGGTGCTGTTCGGCATGCTCGGGCGCATCGTCGACTGGCTCAGCCGGATCGAGCCGAAGCGGCTGTGGGCCGACGAGGGCGGCAGCCTGCTGCTGCTGGCCGCGGTGCTCACCGGCAGCGTCTTCTTCGTCGTCGTGCAGTCGGCGCTCAAGCAGCAGGCGCTCGCCGGCAATTTCCCGATGCGTCTGCGCTGGAATTTTCATCGCCTGCTGCTGTCGCAGAGCATGGGCTTCTACCAGGACGAGTTCGCCGGACGTGTCGCGACCAAGGTGATGCAAACCGCGCTGGCGGTGCGCGACACCTGGATGATCCTCGGCGAGATGCTGGTCTTCGTGATCATCTACTTCGTCACGCTGCTGGCGGTGCTGGGCGGCTTCGATGCGTGGATGCTCCTGCCTTTTCTCGGCTGGCTGGCGCTGTACGTCGCCGCCTTGTGGTACTTCGTTCCCAAGCTCGGGCGGGTGGCGCAGCGGCAGGCCGACGCCCGCTCGCTGATGACCGGCCGCATCACCGACGCCTACACCAACATCGCCACCGTCAAGCTGTTCTCGCACGCCGGCCGCGAAGCGGGCTACGCACGCAGCGCGATGCAGGAGTTCCTGACCACGGTGCACGCGCAGATGCGCATGGTGACCGGCTTCGAGATCGTCAACCACACCCTCAGCATGGCGCTGATCATGTCGACTGCCGGCGTCGCGCTGTGGCTGTGGACGCAGGGGCTCGCCGGCATCGGCGCGGTGGCCGCGGCAACCGCGATGGCCCTGCGCCTGAACGGCATCTCGCACTGGGTGATGTGGGAGATGGCCTCGCTGTTCGAGCACATCGGCACCGTGCAGGACGGCATCAACACGCTGTCGCGCCAGCTGCAGGTGACCGACCGCCCCGACGCGAGGGCGCTCGACGTGCAGCGCGGCGAGATCCGCTTCGAGCACGTGGTGTTTTCGTACGGCGGCCAGCGGCGCGTCATCGACGACCTGTCGCTGCACATTCGGGCCGGCGAGAAGATCGGGCTCGTGGGGCCGTCGGGCGCAGGCAAGTCGACGCTCGTCAACCTGCTGCTGCGCTTCTACGACGTGGAGAGCGGGCGCATCCTGATCGACGGGCAGGACATCGCGCACGTCAAGCAGGACAGCCTGCGCGCGCAGGTCGGCATGGTGACGCAGGACACCTCGCTGCTGCACCGCGCGGTGCGCGACAACATCCTCTACGGCCGTCCCGATGCGACCGAGAGCCAGATGGTGGCCGCCGCGCGCCGTGCCGAAGCGCACGATTTCGTGCAAGGGCTCGCCGACGCGGCCGGCCGCAAGGGCTACGACGCGCATGTCGGCGAGCGCGGCGTGAAGCTCTCGGGCGGGCAGCGCCAGCGCATCGCGATCGCCCGCGTGATGCTCAAGGACGCGCCGATCCTGCTGCTCGACGAAGCCACCAGCGCGCTCGACTCGGAGGTCGAGGCGGCGATCCAGGCCAGCCTCTACCGCCTGATGGAGGGCAAGACGGTGGTGGCGATCGCGCACCGCCTGTCGACCATCGCGGCGATGGACCGCCTGGTCGTCATGGACAGGGGGCGCATCGTCGAAGAAGGCGATCACCGCACCCTGCTGGCGCGCGGCGGACTCTACGCGCGCCTGTGGGCGCATCAGAGCGGCGGCTTCCTCGGCGAGGACGTGGGCGACGCGGACAGCGCCATCAGCCGGCCTGAACGCGCACCGCTGCTCCAGTGAAGCGCGGCCGGGACTGATCCCCGGGGGGCAGGCCGGGGGCAGGAACACCCCCGCTGCGGCGCAAGCTCGCGCCGTACTGCACAACTTTCGCGGGGGCCGCGCCCTGGAGGCGGTCCTACACTTCCCAGTCATGTCCAGCCGCTTTCCGCCCGCCTGCGCCTCGGCCCCGGCGCCGGCGGCGCTGGTGTGGGAAACGCACGGCGTGCCGGCCTGGGAGCTGAACGCTGCCGCCCGCGACTGGACGGCCACCGCGCATTGGTCGGCGGCCGAGTGGGCATCGCTCGCGCAGGCGGTGCTCGACGAGGCAACGCGCGGCGCCGTCGAGGGCCATTGCCCGATGCTGCGCTTGCGCTGGCGCGCCAGCCCGCTCGACGGCGCCTGGCTGGCCTGGCTGCTGCCGCTGGCCGACGGCGACCGCTCGGAGGCGCAGGCCCTGCGCGAACAGGTGCAGCGGCTGCAGGAGCACCTGCGGGTGGCCGAAGACGCCGGCCGCATGGGCCTGTGGGAGCGCGACATCCGGCAAAGCCGCGCCCACTGGGACGAGCACATGTTCCGCTTTCTCGGCTTCGACCCGGGTCAGGGCGTGCCGACGCAAGCCGAGACAGTCGGCCGGCTCCATCCCGATGACCGTGCGCGTGCCCAGGCGGAGTTCTTCGGTTCGATGCAGCGCGCCGGCCGCTACGACGCCCGCTATCGCGTGCTGGCGGCGCACGGCGGCGTCATGCTCGCACACGTCGTTTGGGAGGTGATCGACGGCGCCGACGGTGCGCCCGAGCGCTTGATCGGCGTGGTGCTCGACGACACCGAGAGCGTGCGCGCCGCGCAGCAGCGCCAGGAAGCCAGCGTGCAGCTCGGCCTTGCGGTCGGCCTGGTCGGCATCTCGCTCTGGCGCATCGACCTCGCGACGCAGCGCATCCAGCTCAACGACTGGGGCTACGAGCTGATCGGTTTTCAGCCGCAGCCCGACGGCATGCTGCTGTCGGAAATGCGCGAGAGCATCCACCCGGACGATCGCGCCGCGGTTGCGCAGGCCGCCGAACGGGCGCTCGCGACCTCGGGCATCGTCGACGCCGAGGCGCGTTACCGGCGGCCGGACGGCAGCTACAGAACCTTGCTCACCCGGCGCATCGCGCAACGCGACGAACAAGGGCGCGCGGTGGCGCTGATCGGCATCTCGCTCGACATCACCGATCGCACGCAGCAGACCGAACGCGCGCAGCAGGCGATGCGCAACATGGAGCTGATCGCCGAGGCCACCGGCGTCGGTGTCTGGAGCGTCGATCTCGAGTCCGGGGAGACGGTCTGGAGCGGGCAGATGTGGCGCATCTTCGGCATCTCGCCCGACGTTCCGGTGGAGCAGGCGCGGCGCCTGGCGCTTCACCTCACGCATCCGGCCGACCGCGACGCGCTCAATGGTGCCTACGAGCTGCTGGCCTCGGGCCAGCCGGCGCCCGACGAAGTCGAGTTCCGCATCCGCCGCACCGACGGCGAGCCGCGCTGGGTGGTCGGGCGCGGCCGCTCCGCGATGAACGGCGGGCGGCGCGTGCTGTTCGGCATCTTCATCGACGTGACCGAGCAGCGCGCAACGCAAGAGAGGTTGCGCCGCGCGGAGCAGCGTTCGATGCTGGCGGCGAAGGCCGTGGGCCTCGCCATCTGGGAGCGCGACCTGGTGACCGGCGACACCCACTGGGACACGCAGATGTATCGCCTGCGCGGCCTCTCGCCCGAAGATCCGCGCTCGCCCCGGCAATTGCGGCACACGAGCATCCACCCCGACGACCTGCCCGAAGTCGAGCGGCGCACTGCACAGATCATCGCGCGCGAGAGCGACTACACCTTCGACTTCCGCGTCGTCTGGCCGGACGGCACGGTGCGCTGGCTGGCCACGCGCGGATCGGTCGTGCGCGATGCCGACGGCCGTGCGCTGCGCATCCTCGGCATCAACTGGGACGTGACCGAGCACAAGCGCGGCGAAGACATGCGGCGCGAGAAGGCCGCTGCCGAAGAGGCCAACCGCGCCAAGAGCGAATTCCTCTCGCGCATGAGCCACGAGTTGCGCACGCCGCTCAATGCGGTGCTGGGCTTCGCCCAGCTGATGCTCGGCGATCCTGAACAGTCGCTCGGCGAGCGGCAGCGTGAGCGCACCGAGCGCATCCGCAACGCCGGCGAACACCTGCTCGCGCTGATCGACGACGTGCTCGACCTCACGAGCCTCGAAGTGGCCACCCTCGCGCCCGCCGCGCGGCCGGTGGCGCTGGTGCCGCTGGTGGATGAAATGCTGCAATGGCTGGCGCCGACAGCCCAGCAGTCCGGTGTCACGCTCTCGAGCAGCCTGCGCGCGGGCAGCGTGCTGGCCGAACCGCGGCGGCTGCGCCAAGTGCTGTCGAACCTGCTGTCGAACGCGGTCAAGTACAACCGGCCGGGCGGTCGCGTGGAGATCGGCCTCATCGACGGCCAGCGCCCCGCGCCGCACGGGCAGGCACTCGGCTTCTTCGTTCGGGACACCGGCCGCGGCCTCACGTCGGCGCAGCTCGAACGGCTGTTCGAACCGTTCAACCGGCTCGGCGCGGAACGCGACGGTATCGAAGGCACCGGCATCGGCCTCACGATCGTGCGCACGCTGGTTCAGCACATGGGTGGAAGCGTCGAGGTCCAGAGCAGTGCCGGCGAGGGCAGCGAATTTCGCGTGTGGTTGCCGCGCAGCCGCACGGAAGCGGCTCCAGAGCCCGCCGCCAGCGACCCGGCGGGTCCACCGCCGGAAGGCGCCGGCGAACTGCACGTGCTCTACATCGAAGACAACCCCGTCAACGTGCTGCTGGTGCGCGAGCTGGTGGCGCTGCGACCGCAGGTGCGCCTGCACGTGGCCACCGACGGCCGAAGCGGCATCGAGCGCGCACACGACCTGCGACCGGGCGTGGTGCTGATCGACCTTCAACTGCCCGACATCGACGGCTTCGAGGTGCTGCGCGCGTTGCGGGCGGACCCGTCGCTCGCCGGGCTCGTCTGCATCGCGCTCTCGGCCAACGCCATGCCAGACGACATCGCGCGCGCCAAGCAGGCGGGCTTCGACGACTACTGGACGAAGCCGATCGATTTCGGACAGTTCCTCGGCGGGCTGGATCGGCTGT
>CAJPFZ010000322.1 GCA_905339355.1 Burkholderiaceae bacterium | reverse complement strand
GTTGCCGTCTGAACCCGCGTGTACTTCTCGTCGGAGATGAAGAACAGGATGTCTTCGACCGGGATCATCTGGATCTGCTGGCCCACCGTCGCCTGGATCCACTTCAGTTTGGGCGGCGCGTCGGGGTTCAGCTGGGCGGCGAGCCTTTGCAGCAGTTGCTGCATGTCGGGGGTATGGGTCGCGAGCGGCGTGCGGTCGGCGTCGGGCTTGCTGCGCTGCGCCATGCGCTTCTTGATGCGCTCGACGGTCACCAGCAGGCGGTCGCGCTCGGCCGGCTTGAGCACGTAGTCGACGACCCCCTGCTCGAAGGCCTCGACCGCGTACTGGTCGTAGGCGGTGATGAAGACGATCTCGCAGCCGGGCCAGCCGTCGGCGTCGTCGTCGGTGGGCAGCTGGGCGATCTGGCGTGCCGCGTCGACACCCGTCATGCCCGGCATGCGGATGTCGAGAAACACCAGCTCGGGGTGGTGGCGCTCGGTCAGCTCGACCGCCTCGATCCCGTTCTTGGCCTCGGCGACGATCTCCAGGTCGGGCCAGACTTCGGCCAGGCGCGCGCGAAGCTGCTCGCGCATCAGTCGTTCGTCATCGGCAATGAGGGCGCGTGTCATCCGGCGATGTTAGCGGCCCTCGTGGCGCCCGGCGCGCTCGTCGAAGCAGGCGGCGAGCTCGAACGCCGCCACAGCCATACGCCCAGCGCACCCAGAAGCAGCAGCGGCGAACACAGCACGGCCACCGTCAGCAGCAGCACCAGCATCGGCACGCCCAGGCCGACCACCAGCCCGATCACAAGGGCCGACACGCCGGCGATCACCGCCACCATCGCCGCCAGCGTGATCCCCACCGCAAGCGTCGCCCAGTGGCCGGTGGTGAACCCGCTCGGGTCGAAGTGCCAGACCTCGGTTCCATCGATCACCACATTCACCGGGATGCGCTCGAGGCTCCCGAGCCAGGCCAGCAGCGAGCCCGCCAGCATCACCGACATCACGAAGAGCGCGAGCACGATCCACAGCCACAGCGGTGCTCGGCGGCGCGATGTGCTCGTGCGAACGGCATCCACGTTCATGCCTGCCCTCCCGATTGGTGGTTGCTGGTGGTGTACGGCACCGTGATCGTCACGGCCGTGCCGCCGCCCGGGTTCTCGGCCACCGTCAGGCTCGCCTTGTTGCCGTACAGCAGTTGCAGCCGCTCTCGGATGTTGTTGAGCCCGATGCCCGTGCCGGCGGTGGCGGCCTTGCCGAAGCCGAGGCCCGTGTCGGCCACCGTCACCGCGAGCTTGCCATGCACGATCTCGGCGGCAACCGTGAGCGAGCCGCCTTCGGGCTTGGGCTCCAGCCCGTGCTTGATCGCGTTCTCGACCAGGCTTTGCAGCATCATCGGCGGGAAGTCGGCCGAGTGCAGGCCTTCGGGCACGCGCACGTCGGTCTGCAGCCGCTCCTCCATGCGCACCTTGAGGATCTCGAGGTAGGGGCGGATGACCGCCAGCTCGCGCCCCAGGTCGCGGGTGCCCTGGGCATTGGCCTCGCGCATCGTCGGCATCGAGGCGCGCAAGAGCGCGATCAGGTTCTTCTGCATCTTCGAGGCGCGTGCGGAGTCGGTCTCGATCAGGTGGTCGATGCTTGCCAGCGTGTTGAACAGGAAGTGCGGCTCCACCTGCGCCTGCATGGCCGCCATGCGCGCCTCGACGACCTGGCGCTTGAGCGCCTCGGATTCGGCGATCTCCACGGCTTGCACCGCCTGCGCCTCGGCCTTGAAGCGGCCCGCAGCCATGATCTTGATGATCATCGAGATGAAGATCAGCGCCACCGTGAAGCCCACCATGTGGTCGCCGAGGCGGAACGCCGGTATGCGACGCATGCTGGGTCGCGAGTCGCTGATCGCCTCTTCGATCTCGGCCTCGGCCTCTTCGATGGCGCGCTTGATCTCGTCGGTGTCCACGTCCTTCGGCAGGCGGATCGTGATGCCCTTCTCGCTGATCTCGCCCAGCCGCTCGGAGTCGGTGGACGGCGCCGGCGGGCTGGGCGGCGCGGGGATCTCGGGGGCCGAGGCGCCCGACGGCAGCGGCGGCGGTGCGGGCGCGGCCGGCGCCGGCGCTGCCGGACGGGTGCGCCGCACGTGTACGCCGTTCTCGTCGATGCTGATCTCGTACGACTTGCCGCTCTTGTCCTTGCCGTCCATGATGATCGGCGCAGTGCTCTTCTGCGGCGTCGCCGGGCCGCTGCGGCTGCTTCTGGGCCGTGGACGCTCCTCGTAGCGGTCGTCGCCCCACTTCAGGTTGAACGGCGGCAGCTCGGACACGATCGCGGTCGCGATCAGCGCCAGCAGCGAGAGCACGAAGAATCGCTTCCAGCTGATGCTGTCCAGCCAGCGTGCGTAGGCGATGAAGCCGCGGCGCACCGCAAAGAAGAAGCGCGCCGCGCCGTTGGTCGGCGCCGGCATTGCAGAAGACGAGTCGAGAGGGAGGGCCATGCGAGCACTGTACGGTGCCGTCCGGCTGGCGTTCCAGCGGCGCGTGACGGACTGCGCAGGGGCAGGAATCAGCTGCAGCGGCGGCGGACAGGCGGTTCAGAATCCCCGGGCGGCAGATCAGCCGCCGGAAATTTCCTCGTCACCCGCCGTGAATCAGGTCACTACTCAAATGCTGCAACTGCACTACTTCCCCGGCAACGCCAGCATGGCGCCCCACATCTTGCTGGAAGAGCTCGGGGTGCCCTTCGAGCTGAAGCTCGTCGATCGAGCGAACAACGCACACAAATCGCCCGAGTACTTGGTGCTCAACCCGAACGGGCTGATCCCGGTGTTGGTCGACGGCAGCGGCAGCGCCGAGCTCGTGCTCTATGAGTCCGCGGCCATCTGCCTGCATCTCGCGGACACGCATCCGCAGGCGCAGCTCGCGCCGCCGCTCGGCAGCAGCGAACGCGCGCAGTTCTACAAGTGGCTGATGTGGCTGACCAACACGCTGCAGGCGGCGTTGATCGTCTATTTCTACCCGGAGCGCTGGGCCGACGAGGCAAGTGCCGTGGCGCAGGTGAAGGCGCATGCGCAAAGTCGGGTCGGCGGCTTGCTTGACCAGCTCGAGGCCCAGCTCGCCGCCCACGGCCAGCCGTGGCTGCTCGGCGAGCGCTACACCGCGGTCGACCCGTATGCCCTGATGCTGTGCCGCTGGACTCGCGGCTTCGAGCGCCCGGCGCGCAGCCTGCCGCGGCTGTCGGTCTACCTGCAGCGCATGCTGGCGCGGCCCGCGGTGGTGCGTGCATTCGAGCGCGAAGGGCTGGCGCAGCCTTGGGTTTGACTCGGTCGGCGACGCGCTACGCTGGCTGCTTGCCCTCGCGCAGCCACTGTGCGTAGAAGTCGATCTTGCCGTCGATGACGGCGCGAGCCGCCGCCAGCTGCGTCATCTTCCGATCGACCAGTTCGCGGTGAGCGCGCAGCATCTCGCGCCGCTGCTCGAGCGTGGCGTCGCCGCGGCGCACGAGCTGGGCGTACTCGCGGATCTGGCGGATCGACATGCCGCTCTGACGCAGCCGGTCGAGAAGGTCCAGCCAGGTGACGTGCTGTTCGCGGTAGATGCGCCGGCCGGCGCCGTCGCGACGCACACCGGGAATCAGCTTCTGCTGCTCGTACCAGCGGATCGTGTAGATCGAGCGGCCGGTGCGCCGCGACAGCTCGCCGATGTGCAGGAATCCGGGAGAGACGGGAGGCGACGCCATGCCGCCATTCAATCACCTCGAGCGCGCTCCAGGTCAAGTCCCGGACGCCGCCGGGGGATCGGGCCAGGGCCGCTGCGGCCCACGCAGGCGCTCCCAGGCACGCGCGAGCTGCAGCACGCCGAGGTCGTCGAAACGCCGGCCAGCGATCTGCAGGCCGATCGGCAACCCGGCGCTGGTGTAGCCGCAGTTGATCGAGGCGGCCGGCTGCTCGCTCATGTTGTAGGGCAGCGTGAACGCGATGTGTTCGAAGGGACGCTGAGGGTCGTCCGTCGGCGAGGCGAGTTCGGCCGCGAAGGCGGCGATCGGCGAGGTCGGCGACAGCACGAAGTCGAAGGGTGAACAAGCGGTGATGGCCGCGTCGCGCATCGCGGCCATCTGGCTGTAGCCGCGAAATACCTGCTCGCCGCTCAGGCTGGCGCCGCCCTGCGCCCAATCGAGGATGAAGGGCAGCACCTTGGCACGCCGCTCGGCCGGCAGCGCGGAGATCTCGAGCCAGAAGCGCATGCGCCAGAAGTGGTCCATGCCATCGGCCATCGCCCGGGTCATGAACGGCCGCACCGGCTCGACGATCGCGCCGGCGGCCTCGAATAGCTTCGCCGCTGCCTCGACCGCGTCGCGCACCGCCGGCTGCAGGGGCAGACCCCAGCCGGCTTCCATGTGCAGCCCGATCCTCACGCCGCGCAGTTCGCAGTCGAGGTCGCCCCAGGCGATCGGCTGGTAAGGCAGGCTCATCGTGTCGCGTGTGTCGGGCAGGCTCAGCACGCTCATCATCAGCGCGGCGTCTTCGACCGTGCGCGTCATCGGCCCTGCCACGCGGCCGGCGTAGGGCGCCTGGATGGGGATGCGGCCGAGGCTCGGCTTGAGCGTGAAGATGCCGCACCAGCCCGCCGGCAGGCGCAGCGAGCCGCCGATGTCGGTGCCGACGTGAAGCGGTCCGTAACCGGCCGCTGCGCCGGCCCCGGCGCCCGCGCTGCTGCCGCCGGGGCCCTTGCTCAAGTCCCAGGGGTTGCGTGAGAGCGGGTGAAAGCTCGACAGCCCCGACGACAACATGCCGTAGTCGGGCATCGTCGTCTTGCCGAGGATGACGGCACCGGCTTCGCGCAGCCGCGCGGCCGGCGGGCCGTCGTCTTCGGCGGGTGTGAGCAGCGTGGCGGCGGTGCCGAGCGGGGTGGGCACGCCGCGCGTGGCGATGTTCTCCTTGATCATCGCCGGCACGCCGTCCAGCGGGCCGAGCGGTGCGCCCGACGACCAGCGTGCTTCGGATGCCCGCGCCTGCTGCAGCGCCGAGTCGGCGTCGAGCGCATAGGTCGCATGCAGGTGCGGCTCCCAGGCGGCGATGCGGCGCAGCACCGCCTGCGTGACCTCCACCGGCGACAGCGCCTTGGAGCGAAAGGCCGCGCCCAGCGCGGCGGCACTCAGGTCGTGAAGCTCAGCCATGTCGCTCCGGGATGGGCGTGCGGCCTACTCCCATCGGACCGCCGCCATGTCATTGGCGAACACCGGCGAACTGCTCCACAGCCCCTTCAGCCGCTTGTTGCTGACGGCGAACTGCGGCAGCTGGAACAGGTAGGCATTGACCGCGTCCTGCGCCAGCAGGCGCTGGATGTCGCCGAGCACCGCCAGGCGTGCCTTGGCGTCGGTCGTGGCGTTGTACTTGGCGAGCAGGTCCTTGAAGGCCTTGCTGTCGTAACCCCAGTAATAGGACGGATCGCCGTAGCGGTCGAAGTCGAGCGGCTCGACGTGGCTGATCACCGTCAGGTCGAAGTTGCCCTTGAAGGCGCCCGACAGCCACTGCGCCCACTCGACGTTCTCGATCTTCGCGTTGATGCCCACCTTGGCGAGCTGCGACGCGATGATCTCGCCGCCCTTGCGCGCGTACTGCGGCGGCGGCAGCGTCAGCGTCACGTTCAGGGGCGTGGCGACGCCGGCTTCCTTCAGCAGCGCCTTGGCCTTCTCGGGGTTGTAAGGGTTCACCTTCGTGAGGTCGACGTAGCCGGCGTCCGTGGGCACCATGTGGCTGCCGATCGGCGCACCGAAGCCCTCCATCGCGCCGTCGATGATGGCCTTGCGGTCGATCGCCGCGGCGATCGCGCGGCGCACGCGCACGTCGTCGAAGGGCTTCTTCTTGTTGTTGATGCTGACGATGGTCTTGCCTTCGGTGCCGCCGACGGCCACCGAGAAGCGCGGGTCGTTCTGGAACTGCTTCAGGTTCTGCGGCGCGCCGAAGCGCGGCATGCCGTCGATGTCGCCGGCCAGGAGCGCTGCCACCTGCGCGGCCGGGTCATTGATGAAGCGGAAGATGACCTTCTTGATCTTCACCGCGTTGGCGTTGCGGTAGCCGTCCCACTTCAGCAGCGTGATCGCCGAGCCCTTGGCCCAGGTTTCGAAGCGGAACGGCCCGGTGCCGATCGGCTTGCTGGCGGTGGTCGCCGCGCTCTTGGGGTCGAGGATGACGGCCGTGTTTTCGCCCATGCGGAACAGGAAGTTGCCGTCGGCGTTGTTGAGCACCACCATGACGGTGTGCTCGTCGGGCGTGTCGATGCGGCTGATGTTGTCGAAGACCTGCTTCTTCGCCTTGTTGGTGCTGCCATCGGCCTTTGCGCGCTCGAAGCTGAACTTCACGTCGCTCGCGTCGAAGGTCTCGCCGTCGTGGAACCTGACACCGCGGCGCAGCTTGAAGGTGTAGAGCTTGCCGTCGGGGTCGATGCTCCAGCTCTCGGCCAGCAGCGGGGTGATGCGGCCGTCCATGTTGATCTTGGTGAGCCCTTCCAGCACGTTGTAGTGCACCACCTCGCCGATCGCCGCGGCCGAGGCGCTGGTGGGGTCGAGTCCGGGCGCGGGTTCGAGGGTCATGCCAAGGATCGCGGTGTCCTTGCGCGGCTGGGCGGAGGCCGGTGCCGCGGCGATCGCGAGCGCGGCGAGGGCGAGGGCGGCGATCAATCGGGAGGGCGTGTTCATCGTCGGTTCTCCGGTCAGGAATCCGGTGCCACTCTACTGGAAGCGCCGGCCGGCCGCTGTCGGCGCTGACCCGGGTCCGCGCCCGCCTGCGGCACGGCCGAGTCCAGGGTTTGCGTGTACGGGTGTTGCGGCGCGAGGAACAGCCGCTCGGGCGGCCCCTGCTCGACGATGCGCCCGGCCTGCATGACCGCCACCTCGTCGCAGACGTGGTTCACCACCGCCAGGTCATGGCTGATGAACAGGTAGGCGATGCCGAACTCGCGGCGCAGATCCTGCATCAGGTTGAGCACCTGGGCCTGCACCGAGACGTCGAGGGCGCTGACCGGCTCGTCGGCGACGATCAGCTGCGGCCGGGTGATCAGCGCGCGCGCGATGGCGATGCGCTGGCGCTGGCCGCCGGAGAACTCGTGCGGGTACTTGTCGGCATCGGCGGCGCGCAGCCCGACGGCGTCCAGCGCCTCGCCGACGCGACGCCGGCGCTCGGCCTGCGCCATTCGCGGCAAAGGCTCGGCGACGATGCGCGCCACTCGCTGTCGCGGGTCGAGCGAGCCGTAGGGGTCCTGGAACACCATCTGGAACTCGCGCCGGGCGGCGCGCAGCGCCGCGCGCGGCAGGCGGTGCAGGTCGCGGCCGGCCATCAGCACGCGGCCGGCGGTGGGTGCTTCCAGCGCCATGACGAGCCGCGCCAGCGTCGACTTGCCCGAGCCCGATTCGCCGACGATGCCGAGGCTGCGCCCGGCCTGCAGCGTGAAGCTCACGCCCTCGAGCGCATGCACCACGGGCGGCGGCGCCAGCAGCGATTCGCGCGGCAACCGGTAGTGCTTGGCCAGGTTCTCCACCTGCAGCAGCGGCGCCTCCGACGCGGCCGTCATGGCGGCGGCGACATGTTGAAGCAGCGCGCCGCATGGTCGGTGCCGACCGGAAATGGGGGCGGCGGCTCGCGGCACAGGTCGAGCACCCGCGGGCAGCGGTCGGCGAAGGGGCAGCCCGGCGGCAGGTCCACGAGTTCGGGCACCCGGCCGGGAATCGTCTCCAGCCGGCCGCCGCGCGCAGCGCCGAGCTGCGGCCGAGCCCGAAACAGCCCGTGGGTGTAGGGGTGGGCGAGGCGCGCGAAGACGCTCGCCGTCTGGCCGCTTTCGACGATGCTGCCGCCGTACATCACCATCACGCGCTGCACGTTCTGCGCCATCACGCCCAGGTCGTGGCTGATCAGCAGCAAGGCCATGTGGCTGGCGGCCACGAGTTCGGCGATGAGATCGAGGATGTCGCGCTGAATCGTCACGTCGAGGGCGGTGGTCGGCTCGTCGGCGATCAGCAGGTCGGGGCCGCAGGCGAGGGCGGCGGCGATCATCACGCGCTGGCGCTGGCCGCCCGACAGCTGGTGCGGATAGGCGTCCAGCCGCGCGCGGGCCTGCGGCAGGCGCACCTGCTCGAGCAGGCGCAGCGACTCGGCACGCGCCTCGCGGCCGCCCATGCCCAGGTGCTGGCGCAGCGGCTCGGCCACCTGGGCGCCCACCGTGTGCAGCGGATTCAGGGCAGTCATCGGCTCCTGGAAGATCATCGCCATGCGCCGGCCGCGCAGCTTGCAGAGTTCGGCGTCGGGCAGCCCGACGAGTTCCTGATCGTCGAAGCGGATGCTGCCGCTCACCCGTGCCCCGTCGGGCAGCAGGCCCATCAGGGCCAGCGCCGTCATCGACTTGCCGCAGCCGCTTTCGCCGATCAGGCCGACGGTGTCGCCGCGGTCGAGCTCGAGGTCGATGCCGCGCAGCGCACGCGCGAGGCCGCGCTGGCCGGGCAGGGCGACCTGCAGCGAGTTGACCTGGAGCATCGGCATCGTGAATGACCCTTGGGGTCGCTGTTCTGGGCCCCCCTGAACATGGGGGGTGGGATGGCAATTCAGCGAAGTTTGTACCAATCTAACGAATCAACTTCGAACATGGAGGCCCCTCATGAGGCGATTCACGCGGTGGACCCTGGCTGCAGCGATGTGCGCGCTTAGCGGGGCGGCATCGGCCAACCTGACGCTGGCGGGCAGCTGGAACGGCAACGTCGGCCTGAGTGTCGACGGCATCGGCAGCAACGCCAGCCCGACGGGCGACGTGCAGGCCGTCATTCCGGTCGGCGCGACCATCCTGCAGGCCTACCTGTACAGCGCCGGCACGCCCTTCCCCTGGTACGCCGACAGCCCGAACACGCTGGCGGCTTACAACGGCGCGGGCATCACGCTGGCAGGCAACGCGATCACGAATTTCGACACACTGATGGGCGCAACCAGCACCCGCGCCGACATCGGACAGTGGTACACGGCGCGTGCCGACGTGACCTCGGTGGTTCAGGCACTGGCCGCAGGTGCGGTGACGGACAACTTCTCCTGGAGCGTCAGCGAGGGGTCCCTCAGCAACCGCATCGACGGCGAGGTGCTGGCGATCGTCTATTCGCACGCCAGCCTGCCGATGGGCAGCGTCGCGCTGCTCAATGGCGGCCAGAACACCGGCGGTGAAACCTCGATCGTCAACCTCGGCACGCCGCTGACCGACCCGACGGCGGTCGGCTTCGCGGCCCAGCTGGGCCTGGGCATCTCGTTCAGCTGCTGCGGCCAACAATCCACCGTCGAGATCAACGGCAGCGGGCTGACCACCACGGCCGGCAACTTCAATGACGGCTTGGTTGCGTCGGACGGCTCGCTGTTCACGGTCGGCGGCATCGGCGACGATCCGGGCAACAACGTCGGCTACGCGAGCGACGACGAGCTGTACGACCTGCGGCCCTTCCTGGCGGCCGGCGACACGTCGTTCAGCATCTTCACCCAGAACCCGACCAACGACGACAACATCTTCTTTGCGAGCCTCTATCTGACAGGCGACATCAGGGACGTGACGCCGGCCATTCCGGAGCCCGAGACCTACGCCTTGATGCTGGCCGGCCTCGGCGTGATGGCGATGGTGGCGCGCCGCCGCAAGACGCGCTGAGTTCGAACGCCCCACGACAAACCGGCCGCGCGGCCGGTTTGTTCGTTTCGGGGCCGACTTCACCGCGCCCTCGCCAGCCGCGGGTCGAGCAGGTCACGCAGCCCGTCGCCCATCAGGTTGAGCCCCAGCACGCTCAGCGCGATCGCGAGGCCGGGCCAGACGGCGAGTTCAGGCGCCTGGAACATCATGCTCTGCGCTTCGTTGAGCATGCGGCCCCACGACGGCTGCGGTGGCTGCGTGCCGAGGCCGAGAAAGCTCAGCGCCGCCTCCGCGAGGATGGCGTTGGCGAACTGGATCGTCGCCTGCACGATCAGCGTGCTGGCGATGTTCGGAAGGACATGCACGATGGTGATGTGCCACGAGCCCTTGCCGCAGGCACGCGACGCCGTCACGTAGTCGCGCGTCCAGATGCCGTTGGCGGCGGCGCGCGTGATGCGCGCGAACACCGGGATGTTGAAGATGCCGATCGCGATGATCGAATTGACGAGCCCGCCGCCGTAGATCGCTGTGAGCATGATCGCCGTCACCAGCGCCGGAAAGGCGAAGGTGAAGTCCGCCAGCCGCATCACGAACTCCTCGACCCACCCGCGCCGCGCCGAGGCGAGCAGGCCGAGCGAGACGCCGACACCCATGCCGATGCCCACGGCGATCAGGCCGACCGCGATCGAGTTCTGCGAACCGACGATCAGCTGCGAGACGATGTCGCGGCCGAGGCTGTCGGTGCCCAGCCAGTGCGTGGCGGAGGATCCCTGCAGCCTGGAAGACACGTCGATCTCGCCCGCGGGGTGGGGCGTCCAGACCAGCGACAAGGCGGCGGTGAACAGCAGCCAGCCCACCAGCACGCTGCCGATGAGGAAGCTGGTGTGGCGAATGGCGCGATCGCTGAAGGTCATCTCAATGCCGGCGCAGCCGCGGGTCGATGGCGACATACAGCACGTCGACGATGAAATTGATGACGATGACCGCCGCCGCAAGCAGCATCACGATGTTGCGCACGACGACCAGGTCGCGGTTGAGGATGGCCTGGAACACCAGGCGCCCGAGGCCCGGCAGGCTGAACACCGTCTCGACGATCACCGTGCCGGCAAGCAGGTTGGCGAACTGCAGCCCCATGATCGTCAACACCGCGACGAATGCGTTGCGCAGCACGTGCCGCCACAGCGTCTGCCGCTGGCTCAGGCCCTTGGCGCGCGCGGTGCGCACGAAGTCCTCGCGCAGCACTTCGAGCACCGCCGAGCGGGTGATGCGCGCGAGGATGGCGGTCTGGAATACCGCCAGCGCGACGGCCGGCAGCAGCAGCGCCTTGACGCCCTGCCACACGCTCTCGTCCCAGCCCGGAAAACCGCCGGCCGAGACCCACTGCAGCTTCACCGCGAACAGCCAGACCAGCAGGATCGCGAACCAGAAGCTCGGCACGGCGATGCCCAGCTGGCTTGCCACCATCACGCTCACGTCGCCGAGCCGGTTGTGGCGCGAGGCGGCGTAGACCCCGAGTGTCAGCGCGAGAAGCGTGGTCAGCGCCATCGCCATCACGGCCAGCGGCACCGTCACTGCCAGCCGTTCGAGCAGCAGTTCGGTCACCGGCGTGTCGTAGGCGACGCTCATGCCCATGTCGCCGCGGGCGAGGCCGGCCATCCAGTCCGAATAGCGCACGAGCGCCGGACGGTCCAGCCCGAGCCTGGCATTGAGCGCCTGCAGCGATTCGGGGGTGGCG
>CAJPFZ010000321.1 GCA_905339355.1 Burkholderiaceae bacterium | reverse complement strand
ACGCTGTCGGGCGCGTCGCAGTACGGCTCGCCCTTCGGCGTGACCGACCTGTCGCAGGACGGCTACGCGGCCGGCCAGCTCGTGGGCATCCAGTTCGAATCCAACGGCGTCGTGACCGCGCGCTATTCCAACGGCCAGTCCAAGCCGGCTGGGCAGGTGGAGATCGCCACCTTCCGCAACCCGCAGGGCCTGCAGCCGCTGGGCGGCAACGTGTGGGCGCACAGCTTCGCCACCGGCGACCCGATCCTCGGCGTGCCGGGTGATGGCAACCTCGGTGCACTGCAATCGGGTGCGCTGGAGGAGTCGAACGTCGACATGACGGCAGAGCTCGTCAACATGATCACCGCGCAGCGCGTCTACCAAGCCAATGCGCAGACGATCAAGACGCAGGACCAGGTGATGCAGACGCTGGTGAACCTGCGTTGATGCAACACGCCGCCGGTGACGGGCTTCTTGTTCGAAGAGAGGGCATCCCATGGACCGCATGATCTACCTGTCGATGTCGGGCGCGAAGGCGACCATGCAGCGCCAGGACACGCTCGCCAACAACCTGGCGAACGTGTCGACCGTCGGCTTCCGGGCCGAGCTGGCGGCGTTTCGCGCCGTGCCGGTGCAGGGCAGCGGCGCGAGCACCCGGGTCTTCGCGCTGGAGAGCACGACCGGCTACGACGGCAGTACCGGCAACGTCAGCGCCACCGGGCGCCCCCTCGACGTGGCGATGAAAGGCAACAGCTGGCTCGCGGTGCAGGGGCTGGACGGCACCGAGGCCTACACCCGCGCCGGCTCGCTCGACGTGGCGGCCGACGGCACGCTGACCACGCGCAACGGCCTCATGGTGCTGGGTGACGGCGGACCGATCCAGCTGCCGCCGAATTCAGAAGTGTTGATCGGCAACGACGGCACGGTGAGCGCCAAGGGGGTCGACGGCAAGAGCGCGGCGGTGGGCAAGCTCAAGCTCGTGACGCCTGAGCAGCCGCTGCAGCGAGGCACCGACGGCCTGTTCCGCGCCGAGGACGGCGAACTGCCGGCCGATCCGACGGCGCGTGTCCAGGATGGTGCGCTCGAGGGCTCGAACGTGAGCGCGGTGGAAACGATGGTCGCGATGATCACCGCGGCCCGCCAGTTCGAATCGCAAATGAAGATGCTGCAGACCGCGGAGGCCGACGAGAAGGCCGCCGCGCAATTGCTCTCGATGAGCTGACCGACAACCAACCCGTTCGGGCTGAGGTATCGAAGCCCCCTGGGATCTTGCGACGAAGGGCCCCAATCATGATGCGTTCCCTGTGGATCTCGAAGACCGGCATGGAGGCCCAGCAGACCCAGCTGGACACCATCTCCAACAACCTGGCCAACGTCTCGACCAACGGCTACAAGAAGTCGCATGCGGTCTTCGAAGACCTCATGTACCAGAACCTGCGCCAGGCCGGCGCCAACAGCAGCGAGCAGACCACGCTGCCGACCGGCCTGCAGGTGGGGCTCGGCACACGTGCGGTCGCCACCTCGCGCAACTTCAGCCAGGGCAACCTGCAGCAAAGCGCCAACAACCTCGACGTGGCGGTGCTCGGCAACGGCTTCTTCGAAGTGCAAATGCCCGACGGCACCACCGGCTACACGCGCGACGGCGCCTTCCAGGTGAACTCGACCGGCCAGCTCGTGACCAACAATGGCTACCTGGTCAACCCGGGCATCACGATCCCCGCCAATGCGCAAAGCGTCACCATCGGCAGCGACGGCACGGTGAGCGTGACGGTGCCGGGACAGGCCACCGCGCAGTCGATCGGCCAGCTGCAGATCGCAAGCTTCGTCAACCCGGCCGGTCTCGAGCCGAAGGGCCAGAACATGTTCGGCGAGACGACCGCCTCGGGCACCCCCAACAGCGGAACGCCCGGCGAGAACGGCCTGGGCAGCCTGCGCCAGGGCTTCGTTGAGACCTCCAACGTCAACGTGGTCGAGGAACTCGTCGCGATGATCCAGACGCAGCGCGCCTACGAGCTGAACTCGAAGGCGATTCAGACCTCCGACCAGATGCTGCAGAAGCTGGCGCAGCTGTGATCGGAGCACCGTGATGAAGCACCTTGCGCTACTCGCCGCCGCTCTCGTGCTCACCGGCTGCTCGACGCTCAACCCGCGGCCCAAGGTCGACATCGCCGAGCCGACGGCCGCCCTGCCGCAGGCGGTCGCCGCGCCCGTGGTCAACAACGGCGCGATCTTCCAGGCCTCGCAGTACCGCCCCCTGTTCGAAGACCACCGCGCGCGCCTGGTCGGCGACACGCTGACTGTTCGCATCGTCGAGAAGGTCAGCGCCAGCCAGAAGAGCACCAGCAGCGTCGACAAGACCGGCCAGATCAGCGCCGCCGTCACCGCCTTGCCCGGCATCGCGCCCAACTCCTTCGGCCGCGCGACTGCCGCGGGCAGCTCGAGCAACAGCTTCGAAGGCAAGGGCAGCACCGAGAACACCAACGACTTCTCGGGCACCATCACCGCCACCGTGACCGGCGTGCTGGCCAACGGCCACCTGCTGATCGCCGGCGAGAAGCAGATCGGCGTCAACCACAACGTCGACGTGCTGCGCTTTTCGGGCCAGGTCGACCCGCGCGCCATCCAGCCCGGCAACTCGGTGCCCTCGGCGGCGATCGCCAACGTGCGCATCGAACACCGCGGCCGCGGCCAGCAGGCCGATGCCCAGGGAATAGGGTGGTTGGCCAGGTTCTTTTTGAACGTTCTGCCCATTTAAGCTTGCCCAGAATCGGAAATACCCCAAGGTGTTTCCGACATGGACCAAACCGACAAATTCCTGCGTGCCCTGATCGCCCTGGCCTGGCTCGCGGCCTCCGCCGCCATCTGGTGGCCGGCCCCGGCCGAGGCGGCGCGCCTCAAGGAAGTCGCGTCGGTGCAGGGCGTGCGCAGCAACCCGCTGGTCGGCTACGGACTCGTGGTCGGGCTCGACGGCACCGGCGACCAGACCACCTCGGCACCCTTCACCACGCAAAGCCTCACGGCGATGCTGCAGCAGATGGGCGTGACCGTGCCGCCGGGCACCAACATGCAGCTGAAGAACGTGGCGGCGGTGATGGTCACCGCGCAGTTGCCGCCCTTCGCGCAGCCGGGCCAGACGATCGACATCAACGTCTCGTCGATGGGCAACGCCAAGAGCCTGCGCGGCGGAACGCTGGTCGCGACACCGCTCAAGGGCGCCGACGGACAGATCTACGCGCTGGCCCAAGGCAACCTCATCGTCGGCGGCGCGGGCGCCTCGGCCGGCGGCTCCAAGGTGCAGATCAACCACCTGAGCGCCGGGCGTGTGCCCGAGGGCGCGACGGTCGAGCGCAGCGTGCCGACGCCGCTCAACCAGGGACAGCTGCTGCAGCTCGACCTCAACGCGCATGACTACAACACCGCGCGCGAAGTGGTGCGCGCGATCAATGCCCGCATGGGCGAGAACACCGCCTGGGCCGTCGATGGGCGTGTCGTGCAGGTGCGCATGCCCGAGGCCCCTGGATCGCGCGTCACTTTCATGGCCGACATCGAGAACCTCGACATCCGAATAGCAGCGCCGGCCGCCAAGGTGGTGATCAACGCGCGCACCGGCTCGGTGGTGATGAACCAGGCCGTCACGCTGGCGGCCTGCGCGGTGGCGCATGGCAACCTGTCGGTAACGATCAACTCGACGCCGGCGGTGAGCCAGCCCAACCCGCTGTCGGTCGGCGGGCAGACGGTGGTCACCGAGCGCGCCGACATCACGATCGCGCAGCAGGCCGGCTCGTTGATCCAGATGCCCGCCGGCACGAAGCTCGCGGACGTCGTGAAGGCACTCAACTCGCTCGGCGCCACGCCGCAGGACCTGCTCGCGATCCTGCAGGCAATGAAGTCGGCTGGCGCGTTGAATGCGGAGCTGGAAGTGATCTGACATGAACCTCCCTTCCACCTCGCGCCTCGCCACCGACACGCACAGCATCGATTCACTGCGCGCGCGCGCGGCCACCGATCCGAAGGCGGCGATCAAGGAGGTCGCCAAGCAGTTCGAGGCGCTGTTCATGCAGGAGCTGATGAAGAGCATGCGGCAGGCGCAGGAGGCGATGTCCTCCGGCATGCTCGACAACTCGGGCTCGAAGATGGGCACCGAGATGCTCGACACGCAGTTCGCGACCAAGATGACCGGCCTGCCCGGCGGCTTGAGCGAGGCGATCGCCAAGCAGCTCGAGCGCCAGATGGGCGGCGCCAGCGCGCCCCCGGTGATCGCGCCCGCGGCTGCCGCCGGCGCTCCGGCGCCCGGCGGCAAGGTCTCGCAGCGCCAGGCCGACTTCCTGCAGAGCCACCATCGGCATGCCCAGGCGGCCGAGGCGCAGACCGGCATTCCGGCCACCTTCATGGTCGCGCAGGCCGCGCACGAAACCGGCTGGGGCCGCCACGAGATCCGCCACGCCGACGGCGCACCCTCCTTCAACCTGTTCGGCATCAAGGCCGGGGCGAACTGGAAGGGCAAGGTCGCCGAGGTGACCACCACCGAGTTCATCGACGGCGCGCCGCGCAAGGTCACCGCGAAGTTCCGCGCCTACGACTCCTACGCCGATTCATTCAGCGACTACGCAGCGCTGATGAAGAACAGCCCGCGCTACGCCGGCGTCATGGCCGATGCCCGCTCGGCGCAGGGGTTCGCTCAAGGCCTGCAGCGCGCCGGCTATGCGACCGACCCCGCCTACGCCGACAAGCTGACGCGTGTCATCAACACCACCTTGCGGCTGCAGCGCAGCATGGCATGACAACCCGCACGACGCTGCGTGAGAGGAACTGGT
>CAJPFZ010000320.1 GCA_905339355.1 Burkholderiaceae bacterium | reverse complement strand
GCTTGATGAACTCGCTCATACGCTGGGCTACTCGAAGTTCGCCGCGCGCATCGAGAGCTTCGGCACCAGCATCGAAGCGCTGGTCACGCAGTACACGGCGCTCGTTTCCCAGGTGATGCCAGCCAGCGTGCCGCGCGTGGTGGCCAACGATGCCGATGACGATCACGTCATCGCTGCGGCCGTCGCGGCGCGCGCCGAGCTGATCGTCACCGGGGATCGCAAGCATCTGCTGCCCATCGGCTCCCATCGGGGCATCGCCATCGTCACCGCGCGCGAGGTCGTCGACAGGCTTGACGCAAGAAGCAAGACCTGACCCCGGCGCCATGCGAGGTCCTCGCGCGCGGCCTACACTTGCCCCCCATCCGGCCACGGCACGTCCGACGTCCGATGCGACCCGACCACGTCTTCATCAGCTACCGCCGCGACGATGCCGCCGGCTACGCCCGCGCGGTCTACGACGCGTTGGCGCAGCGCTTTGGCGCCGAGCGCGTGTTCATCGACGTCGATGACATCGATGCGGGGCAGCGGTTCGGCGAGGTGATCGTGCAGGCACTGGCCGCATCGCGGGTGCTGCTGGTGTTGATCGGCCACCGCTGGCGGGGCGAGCGCCCGAGTGGCGGCTCGCGGCTCGACGACGAGACCGACCTGGTCCGGCGCGAGGTCGCCACCGGCCTCTCGCAGGGACTGCAGGTCATCCCGCTGCTTCTCGACGGCGCTGCCATGCCCAGTGAGGCGCAACTGCCCGTGGAGCTGCGTCCGCTCGCGGGCCGCAACGCGCTCGTGCTGCACAACGCGCGGTATGCGGACGACATGAAGCGGCTGCTGTCGGCGCTGGAGGAAGCGCTGGGCGAAGCGCCCTCGTCGACGACGACGCCTCGCCGCAAGATCCTGCGCTGGGGATTGGGCGCCGCGGCGAGCGCCGGCATCGTCGGCGTTGCGCTCTGGTGGGCCACACGCGGCCCGGCGCTCGGCGGCGTGCTCGGCGTCTGGGAAGCGGAAGTCACCTACGGGTGGTCTGATGCCCGCCATGTCGAACGCTTCGTCTTCCGCGGCGACGCCGGCGGGCTGAACGGCAGCGCCAGCTTCCTCGGCGTGCCGCGCGGCATGGTGGACCTGCGTATCGACCGCGACGAACTAAGCTTCGTCACGCGGTCGCAAGAGTCGCTCGGCGACCGCATGTCGGAACTCGTGCACCGCTACCGCGGTCGCCGCGTCGGCGAGGAACTGCGCCTCGTGATGCAGACCGAGGGCGGCGTCTCGGCGCACACCCCCGTCGTGTTCACGGCCCGCAAGGTTCCGGCGGCACGCTGAAGCCTTTCGAGCCACTGAAGGAAAGCCGACCATGATCTTCAGGCAACTCTTCGAACCGCTGTCGAGCACCTACACCTACCTGCTGGGCTGCGAGACCACCGGGCAGGCGATGCTGATCGACCCGGTCGTCAACGCCATCGACCGCGATCTGGAGGTATTGCAGACGCTGCGGCTCACGCTGGCGCTGACGCTCGACACCCACATCCACGCCGATCACATCACAGCGGCGCTGCATCTGAAGCAGCGCGTCGGCAGCCGCATCGCCGCGCCCGCGATCGATCGGCTGCCCTGCGTCGACGTGGGCATCGAGGAAGGCGCGCCGCTGCAACTCGGAGGCATCACCGTCGAGCCGCTGCACACACCCGGCCACACCGACGGCCACTTCGCTTACCGATGCGACGACCGCCTGTTCAGCGGCGACGCCTTGCTGATCGAGGGTTGCGGCCGAACCGACTTCCAGAACGGCGACGCCACCGCCCTCTACAAGAGCGTGACGGAGAAGCTGTTCGCCTTGCCCGATGACGTGCTGGTCTACCCGGCGCATGACTACCAGCACCGTCGCGTCTCTTCGATCGGCCAGGAAAAGAGCCGCAACCCCCGCCTGGGTCACGGCCGAACCCTGGAGGAGTTCAAGACCATCATGTCCGGGCTCGAGTTGCCGTATCCGAAGTTCATCGACTATGCGGTGCCCGGCAACCGGCGCTGCGGTGTGTGCCCGGACGATCTGCCTGAGCAGATGCGGGAGTACTGCGAGCGAATGGCTGAGAGCCGGCAAGGCTGAGGGCGTCTGCGCCGACCGACCGTGTACGCGGGTCGATCCATTCGACAAACAACAGACCTCCGAAGTCGGAGCGAGCGACCTCGAACGCCGGCTTCGGCGGCATGTGCACAGGCAGGACGTTCGCGTCCGCCAGCGTGTCGAGCGTCAATCGCCCGCGTTTGACGAGGCACAGCGCATGTTCCAGCACGGCGCGCTCGCCGGCCAGCGCGGCCGCCGGCGTGCTCACCAGCGCGAGCGCGCTGCCTTCAGCCGCCGCCATCGCCGCCATCACCGTCGCTCGACGACGCCGCGCCGGCCTTCCCGGCGGTGCGCAGGTGGTGAAGCGCGCCGAGCGCGAAGTTGCCCAGCTGCCAGTGAAACTGGCGGTAATGCCAGTAGCTCGTCCACTGTGGGCTCCACCAGATGCTGACCGAGATCGAGGTGTCCACGCAGCGCGGCTGGTGCCACCAGAACGCCGGCAGGAACAGCGCGTCGCCCGGCTCCAGCGTGCACTGGATCGGCGTCGCGTCCTCGAAGCGCGGAAAGCGCGCGAAGTCGGGCCGCGCGGTGTCGATCTGGCTGAAGTGGGCATACCAGTGTTTCAGCGGATAGCGGTACAGGCGGCCGGAGTCGTTCGGCGCGAACAGCAGGAACTGCTTGCGCCCGTGCAGCTGCGCGAACAGGTTGTGCGAGTCGTCGTAGTGCAGCTGCGTCTGGGTGCCGGCCGAGCCGAACCAGAGGTTCAGGCGCGGGCTGCGCCGGGTCTGCAGATACGGCGGCAGCTCGATGTCGTCCATCAGGCGCGGGAAGACGTCCGGGATCGAGGTCTGCGACAGGTAGAAACGCTCGCCGGCGGGGCGCTTGAGGATCGCGCTGTCGATGTACTCGCCGACCGACATGTCGCGAAAGCCGAGCTGCGTCACGTCGGCCGGGAAGCGGCCGGTGGACGACACCTCCACCGGCACCACGGTATCGCCGATCGCCGTCTTCAGGTAGTCCATCGACCAGGTCGATGCGGCCTTCCAGTGGCGCACGCCGCCGGCCAGCACGACCGGCCGGTTCGCCTGCAGGTAGCGGCGGCGAAACACCTCGAGCGAGGGCGGCTCGATGCGTTCGATCGGCTCGGCCAGAAGTTCGATGCTCGTCATGATCCGCTCTCCACGAATTCGCAAACAGCCGCGCGCGGTGCCGCCGGCTCGGCCAGCTCCAGGGCGGTCAGCAGGTCCTGCTGCAGGTCGGTGGCGTCTTCCAGGCCGACCGACAGGCGCACCAGGTTGTCGGCCGGCGCCGCGACGCCGGACAGGGCGCGCTCGTCGAGCGCGGCGAGCATCGAATGCGACATCGACTGCGCATGCTCGATGCAGCTGGCCACGCCGCCGAGGCTCACCGACAGGCCGAACACGCGTGTCTGCTCGACCAGCCGCACGGCGGCGGGCTCGCCACCCTTCAGCGCCACGGCGATGACGCCGCCGCCGCCGACCAGGTACTTGTTCGCCGCCGCGCGTGCACCCGGCCGGGTGTCGAGCAACGGGTAGTGAACCTGCTCGACGGCGCGGTGCGCCGCCAGGCGCTGCGCGAGCTGCAAGGCGGTGGCGTTCTGTCGCGCGATGCGCAGCTCGAGTGTCTTGAGCCCCTGCGACAGTTGCCAGGCGGCCTGCGGATCCATGCAGGCGCCTAACAGGGCCTGCTTGTGCCAGATGCGGTCGATCAGCGACTGCCAGCCGGACACCGAGCCACCGAAAACCGCGCAGTGCCCGCCGATGTACTTGGTCAGGCTGTGGATGACGAGATCGGCGGGCCGCAGCTTCTCGCTCAGCACGCCGGGTGGCGAGAAGGTGCAGTCGCAAACGGTCACGACGTCGTGGCTGTCGCAGGCGGCATGGATCGCGTCGAAGTCGGCGATGCGCAGTTCCGGATTGCTGATGCTCTCGTAGTACACGAGCTTGGCGCCGCGGCGCACCAGCGCAGGCAGCGTGTCCGGCCGCGACGGGTCGAACAGCGCGACCTCGACGCCCCAGTGGCGAAGCTCTTCGACGAAAAAACGTGTCGTGTCGCCGTACAGCCCGCTCGACACGGCCACCAGGTCGCGCGGGCCCACCATGCTCAGCAGCGTGGTGGTGATCGCCGACATGCCCGAGGGAAACACCAGGCTCGCGTTGCAGCCGAGCAGCGTGGACAACTGGTTCTCCAGGTACTGCAC
Source organism: Burkholderiaceae bacterium (assembly GCA_905339355.1). Taxonomy (GTDB): domain Bacteria; phylum Pseudomonadota; class Gammaproteobacteria; order Burkholderiales; family Burkholderiaceae_C; genus Albitalea. The sequence goes on along the minus strand of CAJPFZ010000320.1, from coordinate 12,937 downwards.
GGTCGGGTTGCCCCAGCGCGTGTAGTACGAGTCCGGGTGCACGGCATGCTCGGTGGCCGCGGCCACGCGGTGGTCGGGCATGCGGAACATGCTGGTCTGGTAGATCGGCTGCACCACGGGATCGTGCGTGGCCTTCACGTTGGGCACCTTCAGCAGGCGGGTGAATCGTTCCATGGGTCGCTCCTCTGGGTCATTCGTGTCGCAGGGCGTCGATGGGCGCGAGATTGGCGGCATTGCTCGCCGGCAGGATGCCGAACACCACCCCCACGAGGCCGGAAAAGCCGGCCGATCCGAGCACGACCCACCACGGCACGGCCGGCTCGGGGAAGTTCGGGATCAGCTGCGCGATGGCATGGCTCAGGCCGATGCCGAGGACGATGCCGGCCAGCCCGCCGGCGACCGCCAGCAGCACCGCCTCGATCAGGAACTGCATCAGGATGAAGCGCCGCGGTGCGCCGAGCGCCTTGGCGATGCCGATCTCGCGGGTGCGCTCCGTCACCGACACCAGCATGATGTTCATGATGCCCACGCCGCCCACCAGCAGCGAGATGCCGACGATGCCGGCGACGACCAGCGTGACGATGGTCGACACCTGCTTGAACGACTTGGCCAGCGCATCGGCGCTCTCGATCACGAAGTCGTCAGGCTGCCCCGGCTGCAGCTTGCGCTGCTGGCGCATCAGCGCCGTCACGCGCGCCTTGACGTGCTCGATCTGGTCGGGGTCGTCGACGTTGAAGCTGATCCACAGGTCCGGCTCGGTGCTGGCGCCGGTGACGGCCAGCGCTGTCTCGTAGGGCATCACCAGGTAGTTGTCCTGGCTGAGGCCGAACAGCTCGCCGCGCGCTTCCATCAGGCCGATGACGAGGAACCACTCTCCGCCGAGCTGGATGAAACGCCCGACCGGGTTTTCCGGCAGCTTGAGGTCACGCCGCACCTGCTCGCCGAGCACGACGACGCGGCGTCGCGTCGTGCCGTCGCTGTCGGCGATGAAGCGGCCGAGCTTCGGATAGGTCTGCTGCACGTCCTGGTAGCGCGAGGTCGTGCCGAAAAGCTGGCCGCTGGCCACGTGCGGGCCGTGGCGCACCTCGACGCCGCCCATGCCGCCGGCCAGCATGATCGGCGTGATGTGGCTGATTCCGTCGATGCGGTGCTGCAGCTGCTCCAGGTCGCCGATGCGCAGCCGGTTCTGCTTGCCGCGCAGCGCGTCCTCCAGCGGCATGTCCACGCGCAGCGTCAGCATGTTGCCGCCGAGGCCCTGGAACTCCTGCGACACCGACTTCGACAGGCCTTGCACCAGCGCCACGACGCAGATCACCGCCGCGACGCCGATCACGATGCCCAGCGTCGTCAGGAAACTGCGCAGGCCGTGCGCGGTGACGCTGGCCACGGCCGAGCGCAGGCATTCCTGCAGCGCATGGCGCATCAGCGGCGCGCCCTCCCCGGCAGTCGCGGAGGCGCTCGGCAATGCCATGTCGCGGCCCGTCATGCGGTTGCCCTCGCCGCGGGCGCCTGCCGCTGCGGCCGCTGGCGGCGATCGTCGACGATGCGCCCGTCGTGCAGGCGCACCACACGATGGCATTGCGCCGCGATGTCCGGCTCGTGGGTGACGACGATCAACGTCAGCCCCTCGGCATGCAGCTGCGCGAGCAAGGCCATGATCTCCGCCGCGGTGCTGCTGTCGAGGTTGCCGGTGGGCTCATCGGCGAGCAGCAGCTCGGGTTCGCCGACCAGCGCACGCGCTATCGCGACGCGCTGGCGCTGCCCGCCGGAGAGTTCGTTCGGCCGGTGCTCCAGGCGATGGCCGAGCCCCATGCGCTGCAAGGCACGCTGCGCCCGCTCGCGCCGCTCGGCCGGCGCGACGCCGCGGTAGATGAGCGGCTGCGCGACGTTGGCCCACGCGTTCATGCGCGGCAGCAGGTGGAAGTTCTGGAAAACGAAGCCGATCTTGCGGTTGCGCACCCGTGCCAGCTCGTCCTCGTCCAGCCCGGCCACCGCCTCGCCGTCCAGCCAGTACTCGCCGGTGGTCGGTGTGTCCAGGCAGCCGAGCAGGTTCATCAGCGTCGACTTGCCGGACCCGGAAGCGCCCGTCAAGGCGACGAACTCGTTGCGTGCGACGGTCAGGTCGATGTCCGCCAGCGCATTGAAGGTGTCGGCGCCGGCGCCATAGGTCTTGCCGATGTGCGAGAGCCGGATCACGGCAGCGCCCCCGAGCGCTGGGCCAGCGCCGCGCCGCTGGCCGCGCGTTCCGGTTCGGGCGGCGAGGCGCGGCGGAGCGCACGCACCGGCTCGCCCTCCTTCAGGAAGCGCAAGGTCTTCGCCGGCCCGACGATCACCGAGTCGCCCGCTTGAAGCCCCCGCTTGACCTCGATGTGCGCATCGTCGGCGACGCCCACCTCCACGGTGCGGCGCAGCGCCTTGCCGTTCACCAGCAGCAGCACGCTGGTCTGCGTGGTCGCCGCGCCCGGCTCGCGGTCGTAGCGCACCGCCTGCACCGGCACCGCCAGCGCCGGCTCCGCGCCCTCACGCCGGGTCGAGATCTCGGCGCGGCAGCTCATGCCCGGAAAGAACACGCCGTCCGGCGGCGCCTGCAGACGCACCTTCACCGGGTAGGCGCGGGCCTGGCTCGCGCCGGGCGCGCCCCCGCCCTGCTGCGACGGCTGACGCGGCGACACCGCCACGTGCTCGACCCGCCCCGTCAGCGCACGATCCGGAAAGGCCGCCGGAACGATCCTCGCCGTCTGGCCGACGCTGATCTTGGCGATCTCGGTCTCGTCGATGTTCACCTCGGCGAAGAGCCCGTTGGTGTCGCCCAGCGCCAGCAAGCTGGAGCCGGCGACGCTCACCGCGCTCGGCACTGCCGTCTCGCCCACCTTCACGTAGACGGCCGTCACCTTGCCGTCGATGGGCGAGCGGATCTCCGTTTTCGCCAGGCGCTCGCGGGCCTGCTGCAGCTGCGCCTGCGTCTGCTTGAGCGCCTCGCGGCTGGTGGCAAGCTCGACTTCGCCCACACGCGTTTCGGTCACGAGTTCGTCGAACTTGAGCGCCTCCACCATGCCCGCCTCGCGCAGCATGCGGTAGCGCGCGAGCTTGGCCCGCTGGGCATCGAGGGCCACCTGCTGCCGGCGCACGCCGAATTCCGACTGCCGGCGGCTCGCTTCGATCTGCGCGATCTCGGCCCGTACGGCGCCGGCGTCCAGGCGCATCAGCAGCTGTCCGCGTGTCACTCGATCACCTTCCTTGGCATGGATCGCGTCGACCCGGGCGACCACCTCCGACATCAGGTTCACGCCGCTCTCGTATGTCAGCGTCCCCGACGCGAGGATGGTGGGCGCCAGCGTGCGCCGCGTGGCGGATTCGGTCTGCACCTCCGTGGACTTGTCGGCCGTCAACAGCTTGGCGACGGGCAGCGCCACGACCAGCAGCGCGATGCCCAGGAACAGGAGGTGCTTGCGTTTCATGGCGGCGTCACAGCAGCACGATGAGCGCCCAGCCGCCATAGACGGCCAGCATGGGCAGCAGCGCGACGCCCATGCTGAAGGCCCAGGAGCGGCCGCTCCAGGCCCGCACACCCACCACGCCCAGCCACCACAGCCACGGATGCAGCAGCGTGAGCGACGACAGCAGCGTGTGCCAGCGGTTGTCGCGCGGCACCTCGAACAGCAGCTGGTTGAGGGACAGCACGCTCAAGCCCTCCTGCGTGGTCTTGTCGCCGTCCTGCATCAGCAGCGGGATCGTCATCGCCAGCACCGCGAGCACATAGGGAAAGCTGCTCCACGACGCGAGCGCGAGCCAGTGCCGGAACGAACGCTGCACGTTGGCCACCTTGCCGGCCAGCGAGAAGTACACCGCTTCGAGCACACGCAGCAGCGGCAGGCCGATCGCCACCAGCGCGATCGTGGACCACATCATGACCTCGCGTGGCGGCATCGCCTGCGCCTGCTGCTCGGGTGTCATCTCGCGCAGCTGCGGCGTGGCGCTCACCAGTTCGTCGGTCAGCCAGGCGTAGTCGACGACACCGAAGTGCCACAGCACGACCGCCACGTGGGCCAGCGCCGGCGCGAGCAGCGCAAACCAGAAGCGCGGCTGCCTGTCGAGGGCCTCGAAGGCCGCACGCGGATCCACCAGGACCGACGAGGCGAGTTGCAGGTTGTTCATGCTTCGCTCCTTTGGGTTCGCAACAGGGCCGGCGACTCGTCCGCCGCAGCATTGAGCGCGCCAGAGCGGTGGTCGCGCTGCGCGACCGGGAAATGCACCCGCCCGCTCACCAGCGCAGGGATCAGCGCGCGACGCGGCCCGCGCGAGAGAAAGATTCCGCCGAATTCGCGGTTCACGCGGCAGTACTCCGGGTCCTCGAGCAGCTTCCAGTGCGCACGCCGCAGGTTCCAGAACGGAATCTCCGGGCGCAGGTGATGCACCAGGTGGTAGTTCTCGTTGTGCATGCTGAAGAACAGCCCTTCGAGCGGATGGCTGAAGCGGTTGCGCGTGCTGTGCAGCACCGTCTCGCCGCCGCCGCTGCCGAGCATCGGGTAGTGTTCGGCGATCTCGATGAAGCGCCCGATCACGACGAAGGCGGTGATGTACGGCACGATCCAGTACAGCAGGAACAGGCGCCACGCGCCCAGCGTGTGCACCGCGAGCAGGATCAGCGCCCAGAACGCCAGGAAGCCGATCGCCTCGCCGGGGCTGCGCACCAGCGCCATCAAGCGGTGGCGGGTCACATACCACAGGTAGCTTGCGGCGTTCAGCATGAACACCGTGCTGAACACCTGGCGCCAGAAGAAGCGCCGCGGCGTCATGCCGCTGTACAGGCCCGACTCGAGGTAGAGCTGGAAATCGGGGTCGAACTCGGGGTTGCCGAGGTGCCAGTGATGGCAGATCACGTGCGACTGCCGGTAGGCGCGGAAGGCCTGGAAGATGAGGTAGCCCGAGAGGTAACAGCCCACCACCCGGTTCAGCCACCGGCTGCGTGCCGCGCGGCCGTGCGCGGCGTCGTGCAGGATCGTCGTCAGTGCACGCTGGCGCGCGCCGATGACGAGCACCGCGAGCGGGTAGAGCCACGCCGACGCCTCGCCCGCCATCACGGCGGCGGCGATGATCAGGTAGCCGCTCGCCACGGCGAGCAGTGAATGCCAGTTGTCGCTCGTCGCCAGCCGCTCGAGCTCGTGCGTGATCTCCGCGGAGAAGCGGCTGTTCATCACGCGGCGCGACGTCGCACTGCGCCATGCCCTCGGTTCGTTGATGTCTTGTTTCATCGTCTCCCCTTGCAAAAGGTCGCGGCCGGCAGCGTCCGCAGCCACATCAGTTGAGGTTGCGCAGCGGCTTGTAGGCGAGCCCCCACAGCGCGGTGCCCAGTCCGATCGCCCCGCTGACGACGAACAGGAATGCGATGCCGCGCCCGTTCTGCACCCTCAGCAAGGCGTCGGCGACGCCGGCCAATGGCTGGCCCGGCGCCAGGGCCGGCTCGAACAGCTTGTCGACCAGCAGCGCGCCCGAAAGCACCACCGCAGCCGAGCAGGCGGTGAGCGCGGTGTCCTGCACGACGTGGATGCTTCCGCGCTGATCGTCGGGCACCTTGCTGATCCACAGCGCGAACGCGCAGCTCGCGCCGACGCTGCCGGCACAGCAGGCGAGCGCCTCCAGCACGCAGTACCAGAACAGCGAATCCACCATGCCGATGCCCGCGACGCACAGGGTCAGCACGGCGTCGCCGGCGAGCACCACCAGCATGCGGCGCTCGGGGCTCTGGAACACGACCATCAGCATGTTGCCGACCAGGGCGCCGGCGGCGGCGAACGACAGCACCAGCCCGAGCTCGCGTGGCGAGTGGTTGGCGAGGATGAGCGGCACCGCCAGCGTGACCACCAGCGTCAGCAGCGTGCCCTGGACCAGGGTGTAGAAGAACAGGCTCGACATGCCCGTCGACTGGCGGAAGAACGCGAGCGACGCGCGGAAGTTTCGCCACGAGTCGCGCAGCACCGCGCCGAAGCTCATGTTGAGCCGCGCGGCCGGCGGCCTGAGGTGCGCCAGCGCTTTCCAGATCAGGGTGGCGCCGATCAGGAAGGTGACCAGGTCGAGAATCGCCACGCCCTGCAGGCCGATCGACACGACCATCGCGCCCGCGATCGTCGGCGCGACGATGCCCAGCGTGGTGGCGCTGATGCCGAAGATGCCGCTGGCGCGCGTGAGCTGGTCGTCCGGCAGCAGCGTTCCCATCGCGGCGCGGGCGGCTGGCTCCTGGAACGCCGCCGTCAGCGACGCCACCGCGGCAAAGGCATAGAGGTGGTAGACCTCCAGCCGGTCGAACCACAGCAGCGTGATCAGCGCCACCGACATCAGCGCGGCGACGCAGTCGGCGGCGATGATCACGCGGCGGCGATCCAGCCGGTCGGCGATGTTGCCGGCGATTGGCATCACCAGCAGCTGAGGCAGCAGGCCGGCCACCGTGACGCCGGCGAAGTCCACCACCGAGCCGGTGCGCTGATAGACCCAGACGCCGAGCGCGAACTGCACCAGCTGCGTGCCGAACGAGGTGATGCTTTCGCCGGTCCACAGGCGCCAGAACGGCGAACCGAGGCTGCGCAACGAGGTACTGATCTGGGTGGTCATGGCATGCAGCCGCTAGACGGCGTTGTTGGTGAGCATCACGAACTCGCGCTCGGGCTGCGAAAGCTGCGGATGCAGAAAGTCGAAGAGCAGCACGACGCGCGGCGTATCGGAGTCGTTCCACGCTTCGTGCTGGTAGGTGGTGTCGAAGAAGAGGAAGCGCCCCTCCTTCCATTGCCGGGTCTCGCGCCCCACCCGCAGGCCGCAGTGCGGCGGGATCTGCACGCCGAAGTGCGCGGTGATCCAGGTGTTGGACTCGTCGCAGTGCGGCAGGATGCGGCTGTGCGGCTGCAGCACCGAGTAATGCGCTTCGCGCACGCACGGAAAACCCGGCACGTGGCGCAGCGCGCGCAGCGTCGCCGGGCACATCTTCTCGGCCTCGGGCACCACCACGCCATCGCGCACCAGCCAGAACACGTTCCAGCTGCCTTGCACCGCACCGGGGTAGCTGTACGGGTTCAGCGGCTGGCCGGTGCAGGCCGCGAGCGCCTCGTTGCGGATCTCCTCGGCCGCCAGCTCGAAGTTGCTCGCCCACCCGAACTGCGATCGTTCGTGCCAGGCGGGCGATGGAAGGTCCGCGAGCATCAGGCCGCGGCGCATCTGGAAAGGGTTGGCCTGGCTGCGGTCGCGCTCGTAGTCGAGGCTGTCGGATAAACGCTGGATCGCGTCGGGCCCGTAGCGCTGGCGCAGCCGGCCCAGCACCTCGGACTTGACGGCGCCGTGCCGCGCCACCTGCCTGGAGATCATCACCACCTGCAGCAGGTACAGCAGGCAGGCGAGCAGGCCGAGCGTGCCGACCACTAGCAGCGGCGCCCGCGCCGGCCAGCCACTGACACCAAGCACACCCAGCAGGTCGCTTGCCACCAGCGCAAGCGGCGCAAGCCACAGCAGCGGACGCAGCTGATAGCGCAGGAAGTCCTTCCAGCTCAGCAGGTGCAGGCAGAAGCTGGCTTCGGACAAGGTGGTCCAGGTCCACAGCATGAACGCGGCGGTCACGCCGGCGGCCACCCACAGCGCCACCGCTTGCGGCAGCCGCTCCCATGGCATGCCCGCCGGGGCGGACGTCGCCCCGACCAGCAGCAGCCCCGCGAACGCCGCCGTCTGCAAGGCGAGCAAGGTGATGATCGTGCGGTAGCCGCGGGTGCCATAGAGCAGGTGCATTGCCTTCCTCCGTCAGTTCGTGTCGTGCAGGCCGTCGCGCCACCAGCGGGCCACTGCCTGCACGTGGGGCGGGTCGAGCACGGTCATGTGGTTGCCGGGCCCCCACCAGCTGCTGGCGCGCGGCGCCCACGGCAACCAGTGCGCCAGCATCGCGGCGGCGCGTTCCCGGTTGGCCTCGTCGCCCAGGCGGGTGTCGCGTGCGACGACCAGCCGCGTGGGCTCGGGGTAGGACGCAGCCGGCCGGTAGGAGGTGCGCAGCGCGGCGCCGAAGGTGCGCACCGGGCCCTGCATCACCTCGGGCTTGGAGCGGCCCGGCAGCGTGCCGACGCGCACCAGCGCCTGGTGCAGCAGGTTGATGCGCGCGGCATCGTCCAGCGGTTCCAGGTCGCCGCGCCGGATGCCGAGCTGCCGCTCGGTCGCCATCTCCATCACGTGCACCAGCTCGATCAGCGTGTCGACCGCGGTGTAGTCGCCCCCCAGCACGCTGTGCGCGCCGGGCGCTTCGGTGTCGACCAGCGTGAGCGAGGCCACCGCGCGGCCGCGCCGGCGCAGCTGCTGCGCAATCTCGAACGCGACCCAGCCGCCGAAGGAGTGGCCCAGCAGGTGCACCGGCCCCTCGGGCGCGACCTCGTCGATGGCAGACAGGCAGCAGACCGCAGCCGCCTCGACCGTGGTGTGCGGCACCAGCATGCCGGTCACCCCACGCGGCTGCAGCCCGTGCACCGGCCACTCGCCGCCTAGGGCGCCGGCCCAGCCGGTGAAGTGAGTGACGCTGTTGCCCGCGCCCGGCACACAGAAGATCGGCAGCTGCCCGCGGCGGCCCGACTGGATCGTGAGCTGTGCGCGGTAGCGTGTTTCCGAAAGCGCTGGACGGGCGGGCGCAGCGCTGGCGATCGCCTGGTCGATGGCGCGGCCGAGCGCCTCGACATGCGGCGGCGCCATCATCGAGAGGTGGCTTCCCGGCACCTGCACCCGGTGCAGCCGCTCGCGCGCGACCACGCCGCCCCAGCCCTTGAACGGGTCGGCCGCCAGCGCCGCCGGCAGGTCACCCTGCTCGGCGGCGGCGAACAGGTGCACGTCGATCGGCAGCGGCTGCACCGCATAGTGCTGCTGCGCGTGGTTGTGCGCCGCCAGCCGCTGCACGTGGTGCTGAGCCTGCACGGCGTCCTGCGTGTCCAGGTAGGCGGGCAGGATGTGCGCTTCGGCGCAGCGCTGCAGCAGTTCGTCGAAACTCAGCCGGCCGGCGTCGGCCCGCAGCTCGGCCAGGGCCGCGCGCTGCGCCGCATCGAATTGCTCCGACTGGTCAGCGCAGCGCTCGATCAGCTCCTGTGCGGGCGACGGCGCCGCGGGCCGCGTCTCGCCGTGACGCTCCACGGTCGGACAGAAGCTGTCGATGAGCCCGACGAACGCCACCTCCTCGTCCTGGCCGATCAGCTGGGCCGCCATCTCGTAGGCCAGCGTGCCGCCGAACGACCAGCCGGCAAGTCGGTAAGGGCCAGCCGGCTGGACGCGGCGCACTTCGCGCAGCAGGCGCGCCGCCATGGCTTCGATCGAGCGTGCCGGCGCCTCGCCGGGCCCGGGCGCCGGCAGGCCGTAGACCGGCGTTTCGGGGTCGATGTGGCGCGCCAGCGCCTCGGCATAGACGACCAGCCCGTGGATCTCGTGCACCAGGAACAGCGGCCGCGCACGGCCCTGCGCGCGCACCGCGACGACGCCCGGCACCGCTGCGGCGGCCCGGGGCATCGAGGCGGCCATCGACTCCACCGTCGGATAGCGGAAGAAGTCGTTGACGCCGCGCTCGAAGCCCTCCTGCCGCATCAGCGCCAGGGCACGCAGCGTCAGCAGCGAGTGGCCGCCGAGCGCGAAGAAGTCGTCGTGCCGACCGACCGCGTCGCGTTGCAGCACGCTGGCCCAGATGCGCGCGAGCGCCGATTCGACCTGCCCTTGCGGTGGCACGTGCCCGCACGCATCGACAGGCTGCGCCTCCGGCGCCGGCAACGCAAGACGGTCGACCTTGCCGTTGGGGGTGAGCGGCAGCGCCGGCAGCATGACGATCGCCTGCGGCAGCATGTACGGCGGCAACGCGGCCGCCAGATGGGCCAGCAGTTCGGCCGCGTCCGGCGCAGGTGTCGCCGCCGCGGCGCACCACGCCACCAGCCGCTGCGCGGCACCGTCGCCACGCGCGGCGGCCACCGCCTGCGCAATGCCGGCGTGCTGCAGCAGGCGCGCCTCGATCTCGCCGAGCTCGATTCGGAAGCCGCGCACCTTGACCTGGAAATCGTTGCGCCCGAGGAACTCGAGGCGGCCGTCGGGCAGCCAGCGCGCGAGGTCGCCAGTGCGGTACATGCGCGCGCCCGACACGCCCGCCAGTGGGTCGGTCAGGAAACGCTCGGCGCTGAGCTGTGGCTGGTTCAAGTAGCCGTGCGCCACGCCCAAGCCACCGATGTGGAGCTCGCCCGCAACACCGATCGGCACCGGCTCGCCGTGCGCGTCAAGCACGTAGATGCGGGTGTTGGCAAGCGGACGGCCGATCGGTGCCTGGTCACGCAGCGTCCCTGCCGGTGCGATGCGCTCGACGGTCGACCAGATCGTCGTCTCGGTCGGTCCGTAGACGTTCCACAACGTGCCGACCCGCCGGTGCAGGCGCTGGGCCAGCTCGCCCGCCAGCGCCTCCCCGCCGCACAACGCCTTCAGCCCGGGCGCGCCGGACCAGCCGGCGTCGAGCAGCATGCGCCAGGAGGCCGGTGTCGCCTGCATGATCGTCACGCCGGCGTGTTCGATGCATAGTGCCAGTGCTTCAGGATCGGCCGCCGTCGCCCGGTCGGCGAGCACGCCGCTCGCGCCGCACACCAGCGGCAGGAGCAGCTCCAGCGCAGCGATGTCGAAGGCCAGCGTGGTCAGCGCGAGCACGCGGTCGGCGGGCGCGGGCTGCAGCGTCGCACGCATCGCCAACAGGAGGTTCACCACCCCGCGGTGGCCCACCATCACGCCCTTGGGCCGGCCGGTCGAGCCCGAGGTGTAGATCACGTAGGCGAGGTCATCAGGCGTGGCGAGCGGCTCTGGCGGCACATTCACCGGCAGTTCCGCCCAGCGCGGCGCATCCAGCTGCAGGTCGACGGCGCAGCCGTGTGCCGGCAGCGCCGCCCGCAGCCGGGGCCACTCGTCGTACCCGTGTGCCGCGCGGTCGTGCAGCAACACGACCGGGGCACTGTCCTCGAGCATCGCCACCAGCCGCTGCGCCGGATAGGCCGGGTCCAGCGGCACATACGCAGCGCCGGCCTTGAGCACGGCCAGCATCGCGACCGGCAGGCCGAAACCGCGTTCGACACACAGCGCAACGCGGGTGCCGGGATGCACGCCAAGCGCGCGCAGATGATGGGCGAGGCGGTTGGCGCGTTGGTCGAGCTCGCGGTAACTCAGTTCCCCCCGGCCTTCGGCCAACCGGAAAGCGACGGCGTGAGGTGTGCGTTCGGCCTGAGCCTGCACGAGATCGTGAACACACACGCCCGGGATCTCGGCGGCGGTGTCGTTCCAGTCGCGCAGCAGTCGATCGCGTTCGGGCCGTGGCAGTAGTTGCAGCCGGCGCAAATGCGCGCCATCGCTCGCTGCGGCCATGGCCCGCAGCAGTTCGCACAGGTGCCCGGCAAAACGTTCGGCGGTGGCGCGGTCGAACAGCGCCGTGGAGAACTCCAGCGCGCCGGCGAGCCGGTCGCCGTGCTCGCCCAGGTCCAGCGTCAGATCGACCTGCGCCGTCGCGTGTGGCGCGCCGAGCGGCGTGACCACCAGGCCCGGCCACTGCGGGGCCTCGCCGGACGGCGCCGCGTGCCAGTGGAACGCCACCTGGAACAGCGGGCTGTGCGCGAGACTGCGCGGCGGATTGAGCCGCTCGACGACCTGTTCGAACGGCAGGTCCTGGTGCTGCTGGCCTTGCAGCACCACCGTGCGTGTGTGCTGCAGGGCCTCTGCGAGCGTGGCCGCAGGACCGGGCGCGAGTCGCAGCGCCAGCGTGTTGATGTGCAGGCCGATCAGCGGCTCGAGTTCGCTGCGGCTGCGGTTGGCCACCGGCGTGCCGACCACCACGTCGTCTTGTCCCGACAGCCGTGCGAGCAGCGCGGCCCAGCCGCACAGCACGGTCATGAACAGCGTCGCTCCGTGGCGGCGGCCGAGTGAGCGCAGCGCCTGCGTAAGCCCGGCGTCGAGTTCGATCGGCACGTGGTCGCCGGCATGGCTTTGCTGCAGGGGGCGGGGCCGGTCGGTGGGCAGGTCGATCAGCGCCGGCGCGCCGGCGAGATGGTCGGTCCAATAGTCCGCCTGCGTCTGCAGCGTCCGGGCTTCGACACAGCGGCGCTGCCACAGCGCGAAGTCGGCGTACTGGATGGGCAGCGCCGGCAGCGGATCCGGCCGACCCTCGCTGAAGGCCGCATACAGGGTCGACAGCTCGTGCATCAGCACGCCGACGGACCAGCCGTCGGCGACGATGTGGTGCAGCGTGAGCAGCAGGACGTGGTCGTCGTCGGCGAGCGCGATCAGCCGGCCGCGCAGCGGCAGCTCGGTCGCCAGGTCGAAGGCGGTCGCGCCCTCCTCGATTGCGAGGCGCTCCAGGGCCTGCGTCGGTGCCGCGTCGCCGCTCAGATCGTGCTCGCGCAGCGGCAGCGCGGTTTCCGGCCCGGCGATGCGCTGCACCGGCGCGCCGCCATCCAGCGGGAAGCGTGTGCGCAGCACCTCGTGGCGCGCCATCACACACGCCAGCGCGGCGCGCAGCGCGTCGCGGTCGAGCCGGCCCTGAATGCGCAGGCCCAGGCCGATGAGGTACGCCTGGCCGGCGCCCTCGATCTGCGAGAGGAACCACAACCGTTCCTGCGCGAACGACAGCGGCACGGCGCAGCCGTCCGGCCGTATTTCGATCGGCGGCAGCGCGGCTTGCGCCTCGCCGTGCACCCATTCGGCCAGCGCCGCCAGCCTCGGATGCGCAAACAGCTCGGGCAGCCCCATCTCCACCTGCAGCACCTGGCGCAGCCGCGACAGCAGCCGCACGGCGAGCAGCGAGTGCCCGCCGAGCTCGAAGAAGTTGTCGTGGCGGCCCACGCGCGGCAGCTGCAGCACCTCGGCCCACAGCTGGGCGAGCGCCTGCTCGGTGGGCCCTTGCGGCGCCTCGTAGTGCGCCTCGCTCGCC
>CAJPFZ010000319.1 GCA_905339355.1 Burkholderiaceae bacterium | reverse complement strand
CCGGCCCTGCCGCGCAGGCCATGTCAGCGCCGTTCGAGCTGCAGCTTCAGGGCCACTTCCGCCGCCGCCTTGTTGCTCCACATCCAGCAGTAGTCCTGCTCGACGGCAGCCTTCAGCGCACCCTGGCCGTTGGCGGCGTTGTCCAGCCGCGTCGGGTAGTGCACCTGCTTGCCCTCGTGGTAGTGCACGTTGAAGTTCAGCGGTCCGCCGGCGTCGAACGACCACTGCACGATGCTGCCGGCAGGCAGCTTCTCGCACAGCTCCACGAACTTGCCGGGCGGCACGCGCACTTCATGCACGAAGCGGCCGGCGCTGTCCCAGGCGATGGGCACCATCTCGGCGTGGAGGCTGAACGGCAACGCCGCCGCGGCGGCGACGGCAGCGGCGGCGATGCGCCGCGACGATTGTGTTGTCGGCATGAGATTTCCGGTTGCGACCGGCGATTATTGGGCAGGCTCGATCGCCGACACCGCGATGGCGGCGCCGCTCTTCTGGGCCGTGAAGCGCACCTTGTCGCCGACCTTGACCTTGTCGAGCAGCGCCGGGTCGGTGACCTGGAACACCATCGTCATGCTCGGCATGCCGAGGTTCTTGATTTCGCCGTGCTTGAGGGTGATCTTCTTCGCCTCCTTGTCGATCTTGCGCACCTCGCCTTCGGTGGCCGGTGCCGTCGCCTCCGAAGCCGCCGAGGCGGCGTGATCGTGGCTGTGCGCCGTGCCGGCCCTGGCCGCAGCGGCCAGCAGCAGCGAAGCGGCCACAGCCGATGTGATGAGGGTGAGCTTGTTCATCGAGACTCCTTGACGTTGATCTTCCCGACCATGCCCGCCTGGTAGTGCCCCGGGATCAGGCACGCGAAATCGAATTCGCCCACGCGGTTGAAATTCCAGACCAGCGAGCCGGTCTTGCCCGGCGCCACATGCGCCATGTACGGTTCGTCGTGTTCCATGCCCGGGAACTTCACCATCATCGCGGCGTGTTCGTCGAGCTCCTGCCGGGTACCAATGACGAGCTCGTGCATCATCTTGCCGGCGTTGGTGATGACGAGCTTGACGGTCTCGCCGCGGCGCACGTCGATGCGGTCCGGCACGAAGCGCATCTCGTCGGTCATGCGGATCTTGATCGTGCGCTTGGCAGCGACCGCATCGCCGGCGATGCCCCACGGCTTCTGCTCCTTGACGACTGCCGTCTTGGCGTGTGTCTGCTCGCCGTGCGCCAGTGCGAGTGGCGCCGCGCCGCACAGGGCGGCACCGAGGGCCAATGGAATCAATCTGTGCATTCGTGCTGCTTTCGTGTCGTGATGTGAGTGTTCAGTGGCCGGCGTGGCCGCCGGTCGGCTTGCGCACCTTGACTTCGATGTCCTTGGGCGGTTTTCGTTGCATCGGCATTGACGACCCGCCCTCGGCGGCGAAGCGCGCCGGCTGGGAGAGCGCGCCGGTCCATTCGAAGGCGTTGGTGCCGCTCGGGTGCTTGAACCAGCCGGGGTCCGCGTAGTCGCCGCGTTTCTGTTCGCGGCGGACCTTGACGACGCTGAACATGCCGCCCATCTCGACCGAGCCGAACGGGCCCTGGCCGCTCATCATCGGCGCCGTGTTGTCGGGCAGCGGCATCTCCATCTCGGTCATGTCGGCCATGCCGCGCTCGCCCATCACCATGTAGTCGGGGATCACGTTGGTGATGTCGCGCACGACCTGTCGATGGTCCACGCCGATCATCGTCGGCACGTCGTGGCCCATGGCGTTCATCGTGTGGTGGCTCTTGTGGCAATGGAAGGCCCAGTCGCCTTGCTCATCGGCGAGGAACTCGATCTGCCGCATCTGGCCGACCGCCACGTCGGTGGTCACCTCATGCCAGCGCGTGGACTTGGGCGTGGGGCCGCCGTCGGTGCCGGTGACGACGAACTCGTGCCCGTGCAGGTGCATCGGGTGGTTGGTCATCGTGAGGTTGCCCATGCGGATGCGCACCTTGTCGCCCAGCCGCACGTTGAGCGAATCGATGCCGGGGAAGATGCGGCTGTTCCAGGCGAAGAGGTTGAAGTCGAGCATCGTCATGATCTTCGGCGTGTAGCTGCCGGGCTCGATGTCGAAGTTGTTGAGCAGGAACACGAAGTCGCGGTCGACCTCCTCGATCAGCGGATGCCTGCCCTTGGGATGCGTGACCCAGAAGCCCATCATGCCCATCGCCATCTGCACCATCTCGTCGGCATGCGGGTGGTACATGAAGGTGCCGGGCCGGCGCGCGACGAACTCGTAGACGAAGGTCTTGCCCGGGCCGATCGGCGGCTGCGTCAGGCCGGTCACGCCGTCCATGCCGTTGGGCAGGCGCTGGCCGTGCCAGTGGATGGAGGTGTGCTCGGGCAGCTTGTTGGTGACGAAGATGCGCACGCGATCGCCTTCGACCACCTCGATGGTCGGTCCGGGCGATTGCCCGTTGTAGCCCCACAGGTGCGCCTTGAAGCCCGGTGCCATCTCGCGCACGACCGGCTCGGCGACGAGGTGGAACTCCTTCACGCCGGCGTTCATGCGCCACGGCAGCGTCCAGCCGTTGAGCGTGACGACCGGGTTGTAGGGCCGCCCGGTGCTGGGCGCGAGCGGCGGCATCGTGTTCGGCGTGGTCTGGATCACCGGCTCGGGCAGGGCGGCCATGGCCACCTTGCTCACGCCGGCCGCGGCCACCGCCGCACTCGCGCCGCCGAGCAGAAAGTTGCGTCGATTGCTGGTCATGATGGGTTCGTGCTCGCTGGTCAATGGCCGCCCTGGCGGCCGCCGCTCGGCGTCGACGGTGTGCCTACCGCCTGAGCGGCGGTAGGCCGGCCGATGAGCGTGGCTTGCAGCGCCGCGTCGGCGAGCCAGAAGTCGCGCTGCGCCTCGATCGCCTGCACCACGCTTGCGATCTGTTCGCGCGTGTCGGCGAGCAGTTCGAACACGCCGATCAGCATGCCGTTGTAGCGCAGCACGTTTTCCTCGGCGATGGTCTTGCGCAGCGGCACGACCTCGTCGCGGTAGTGGCGCGCGATGTCGTAGGCAGTGCGGTAGGCGCCGTAGTTCTCGCGCAGCTGCGACGTTGCATCGATGGCGACTTGTGCCGTGCGGTGAAGCATCGCCATGTAGGTGGCCTGGGCACGCGATCGGCCGGCGTCGCCGAAATCGAAGATCGGCAGCGGCAGTTCGAGCGCATAGCCCTTCTGCGTGGGCTCGCCGGTTTCGCTGTTGCGCACGACGCCGATGTCCAACCCGTTGACGAAGCTCGTGATGCGCGTCAAGCCCTGGCCGCGTGCGTGGAATTCGAGGTTCGCGCGGGCGAGCTGCACGTCCAGGCGCTGCTCCAGCGCGGCCTGCGCGAGCGCCGCTTCGTCCTTCGGCGCGGCCGGCAGGTCGGGCAGCCGATCGGGCAGCACCAGCGCGGCGGCCTGCGCCTCGTTCAGGCCGAGCGTGCGCACCAGCGCCTCGCGTGTGCTGCGCGCGGCGTGTTGCGCCCGCGCGAGCTGGGCCACCGCGTCGGCGGCGAAGGCCTGTTCGCGCGCCCGCTGCAGCCGGCTGAAGTTGCCCACGGCCTGCATGCGGCGGGCCAGCTCGGCGCTCGCGTCGGCCGACTGCTTGACCTGTCCGAAGTACTGCAGCGACTGCTGCGCCGCGACGGCGCTCACCCAGGCGCTGCGTGCTTCGGTGCCGGCCTGCACGATCTGGCCGGCGAGCGTGAGGCGCGTGGCTTCCTGCTGGTGAGCGGCCAGGCGCACGCGCGAGGGCCACAGCAGCAGGTCGAGCACCGAGAAGCTGAGTTCTCGGCCGATGTCCAGCTCGCGGTCGGCGCCGTTGCCGCGCACCAGCCGCTCGAAGCTGAGCACCGGGTTCGGCAGCCGCGCCGACTGCGTGGCCGCGGCCGACGTGGCGGCGCTGTCGTACAACATGGCCTGCAGGGCGGGGCTGTGCGCGAGCGCGATGCGCACTGCGTCATCGGCGCCCAGCGGCTTGGCGAGCAGCGCATCGACCTCGCTTCGCGCCTGTTGCCTCGCTTCGTCGGTGGTGAGCCATCGCACGTTGCTGCCCAGGTGCTCGCGGCTGAGTGCCTTGACGCTTGCGAAGTTCTGATCGATGGCCGTGCTGGCGCAGCCGCCGAGCAGCAGCAGCGCGATCGCGGCGAGCGACGCCCGCTGGCTGGCGGCGGCGCTCGAACGAGTAGGCAGGTTCATCTGCATCGTGTCACCTGTGGCCGGTGTGGCCGCCCGCGGGCGCGCCGGAGGACGGAGCGGCGGGTGCGGCGGGTGAGGCCGGTGGGGCCGATGAGGCGGCCTGCGCCTCGCGCGCGTAGGCCTGCCAGCCGCCGATGCGGCCGACGTTGTCGTTGGCCTCCCGCCACGATTGCACGGGCTGCTCGGCGTGGCGCCGGTAGCCGTCGAAGGCGGACCGGTAGGCATGCGGGCCGGCCGGCCGCCCGGGCAACACGGCGCCGGCGGGTGCGCTCGAGGCC
>CAJPFZ010000318.1 GCA_905339355.1 Burkholderiaceae bacterium | reverse complement strand
GGAGGGTGCGGTGCTGCACACGGACGTCGGCTACCCGCTGCGCATCGGGCGGCGGGTCAGCATCGGGCACCAGGCGATGCTGCATGGCTGCCAGGTCGGCGATGGGTCGATGATCGGTATTCAGGCCGTCGTCATGAACGGGGCTCAGATCGGCAAGAACTGCATCGTTGGCGCCGGAGCGGTGGTCACCGAGGGCAAGGTGTTTCCCGACAACGTCCTCATCGTGGGATGCCCTGCAAAGGTCGTGCGCGAGCTGACGAGTCAGGACGCCGCGAAGGTCGACAACAACGCCACCGACTACGTCGAGAGGGCCCAACGCTACAGGCTCACGTTGGAAGCATCCGGATGAGCTCGGGGGCATGATCAGCCGCGGTCGGCGTCTGCACGCCTCCCTAGCCTGAAGCGCGACAAGGGCGGGCCGCAGTGGGATCATCCGGTGGTCTCTTCAAGGGGCCTGCGCGATGAAGCGACGTACCTTCCTGCACGGTGTGGCGTCGGCCGGCATCGCCGGCGCGCCCTGGGTCTGCCTACGCAACGCGCACGCCACCGGATGGGGCGAGCTGCCGACGGATGCGTCGTACTGGCCCGCTGCAGCGCCCGCGGGCGGCATGCCGCGGCCCGACTACAAGATCCTCGAAGTCCATCTGTCGGGCGGGCTCTCGCACTACGAGACCTTCTACGTCAAGACCGACCGCCCCGACCGCTGGTTCGGGCTGTCGTCGTCGGTCTCCGCGATCAACTGGTCGGGCTGCGGCCCCGGTCGCCCCACCTCTGCGACCGAGGTCTCGTCGCCGATCTCCGGGCCGATCGCGCTTGGGCCCGCAACCAAGCCGCTGTGGCCGTTCATGTCGCAGATGCGCGTGATCGTGATGACGCACGAGCTGGCGCCGCACGAGGTTGCGATCCCATGGTCGACGACCGGCCTGCGCCCCGGCAACCCGAAGGCCGCAGGAATCGCAGCCGCAGTGGAGCGGCGCGCGCAGGCGAGCCGCCCGGTGCGCCCACAGCCCTACAGCTATGTGCTGATGCCGGCCAACCTCGGCATCGATGAAGACAGCTTCCAGGGCTTTCACGCAACGGGCCTGCATGGCGGGCAGTTCCGGCCGGTGCTGATCCGCATCCCCACGCTGGCGACCGCGCCGACGGGCCTCGACCAGGCCTTCCTCGATGCGCTGAACCGCGGGCCGGCACTGCAGGCCAACAACCCGCTGCTGAGCCAGTACAGCGCGCAGTACCGCGACCGGCTGCGCCACCGTGTGAACCCGGGCGGCGCGAGCCGCTCGAGCGAGTACAGCGCCTACGACACCGCGCTCGAAACCCTGCTGCGCGCGCCGCAGCTGCGCACCACGCTGCAGGGCGCCATCCAGACGGTGTCCGATCCGGCCTCTTGCGTCGATGGCGGCACCACCGGAGGCAGTGGCAACCTCACGTCGGCAGCGCTGCGAACCGCGGCCCGGCTGCTGGCGCTCGACGAAGCCTCGGGCGGCGCACGCTACGTGGGCGTGATCGACGGCGGCATCCGGCCCACCACCGGCGGCGGCTATGACGTGCATGGGCTCGCCAACTACCCCGTCATGTTCACCAACCTGTGGAACACGATGAGCGAGCTGGCCTCGCTCATGCACCGGCCCGGGCCCGGCGTGACGCCCGACCCGGCGAAGATCAATCTGAACGACACCATCGTCTACCTCAACACCGAGTTTGGCCGCACGCCGGTGCCGGCGCCCGGCGCCGCGCGCGACCACTGGCCCGACGGCTACGTCACGGTGCTGATCGGCGGCCCCATCGTCTCGGGCACCGCCGGCGCGCTCGACAACAACGGCGACCCCGTCATCAGCGCTGGCGCGACCCCGGTGTTCCCGTACGCCTCGACCGACGTGCATGCGGCGCTGCTCACGCTCGCCGGCATCGACCCCTTCGACGACGCCAACTTCGGCGTCGGCGACGTGGGCGCCGGCGTGCGCGCGGTCGGTGGCGGCACCGAGCCGGGCACCGCTCTCGCGATACGACAGCGGGTGCTGGGCTTCTGAGGCCAGGCCCACGAGGAGGACGACGACCATGACTCGCCTGCGCTCCTGGCTCAAGCTCGCGGCCGCCGCCACGGCCACCCTCGCCCTGCTGGCCAGCTGCCACAGCATGGACCCGAATCGCGGCGTGCTCGAGCGGCTCGACGATGCGACGCTGCGCGACTTGCGCAATGTCTTCGACTCGGTGGGCACCGACCACGCCGACGATGCCGGCGACGCCTCGTTCGTGCGCCAGGCGGTGCCGATCGTGCTCGGCCGCAAGGTGCGCGGCCACGACGAGCTGCAGATGTTCGTGGGCCTCGTGCAGGCCACGGACCGCCAGCGCTTCCTGCGCATGCTCACGCACCGCAGCTCGCCGCACTACGCGGAGTACGTGGAGCACTGGTCCAACTTCTTCGTCGACAAGCTGCGTGTGCACCGCGAGACCGAGCGCGACCTTCGCAGCTGCTTCACGCCGCTGCGCGCGGGCCCGCCCAACAGCAACATCGCCGCCTGCATCGCGAGCAACGCGCCGGGCATCAGCTGCCGCGGCAGCGGCACAGCTGCCGCCGACTTCTCGATGGGCGACGTGCTGCGCTCGGCCATCGTGGCCGACAACCTCGAACCGGCCTACCGCGCCTATCTCTTCCCGATGGTCCAGAAACCGAGCGACGGCGCCGACGCCACGCCGCTGAACCGGCGCGACTCGATCGGCGAAACCTTCGCGCATGTCTTCCTGCACCGCAACCTCGGCTGCCTCGGATGCCACACCACGCCGCATTCGGTGAGCGGCGAGATCGACATCAACAGCCAGCCCTCGTTCTGGAACCGCCACCACCCGGTGCCGGGCGCCTTCGAGCTCGCGGTGTACGGCGCCGACAGCGGGCGCGACCCGCACGAGGTGCACGCACCCTTCCGCCCGCCCGGCGACCTGGGCGGCGGCAGCATGCGGCCGTGGCAGATGCAGTCCAGCTGCGGCAGCTTCCCGGCCCGCACGGCGATCCCGACCGACACCGCGGTGAACCTCGCCGGCGCCAACTTTGATGCCTTCATGACGCGCAACCTCGGCCGGCAGTCGTCGGTGTGGGACGTGGAAGACACGCTGCGCGCCGGCACCGGCCTGCTGAAAACCCATGGCCTGCGGCGGTATCGGCTGGTCGCGTCGGTGTCGCCGAGCTGCACCGACCACTGCGTGGGCGTGACCTCGCCGCCCGCCACGCCCGAGCCACCGACAGCGGTGAAGAACTTCATCGCCACTTGCGCCGCCGGCTGCCACGGCGCGGGCAGCGCCACCGGGCTCGAGCTGCAAGATGCCAACGCGGCGCTGCCTACCGACTGGCTGGCGCGCGTCGTCTCCGAGCCAGCGCGCACCGGTCGCTGCACCGACTTTCCGTACCTCGTCGTGCCGGGCCAGCCCGACCGCAGCTGCCTGAACCACCTGGTGCAGACCAACCAGATGCCCCCCGGCGGCTCGACCGCGCAGCAGAAGAGCGACGTGCGCGCCTGGATCACGAGCCTGCCTGCCGGCGCCGGCTGCGACGTCGGCGAACCCTCGGTGTGCACGCCGTCGGACAACGACAACCCCGCGGCGTTTGCCTACCTGACCGCGATGAACATCGTCGACCAGGTCTGGGAAGAGGCGATGGGCAACCCGCTGACCATCGCCAACTACTACCCGCGCAATCCGTTCGCCCGCGACATCCTTCAGAACCTCACCGAGACGGTCTTCGTGCCGAGCGGCTGGTCGCTGCGCGAGCTGCTCGTGAAGACGCTGAGCTCGGAGCAGTTCAACCGCCGTGCGGCCGACACCACCACGCTCGCGTCGGCCTACGTGCAGCAGCCGATCGCCAAGCCCTTCGAGGTGAACGACCCGCGCTTCCCGCCGGAGTCCGCGCCCGGCTGGGCGCCCGGCAGCCCGCGGCCCACACCCGACTTCATGCACCTGATCCGCCACATGCGAGAGGAAGACGGGCGCAGCCGGCACCGCAACGCCGTCGGCGACAGCGTGTACCGCTACAGCACGCACACGCTGCTGCGCTCCACGCATCGTGCCCTCGGCTGGCCGAACGCCAACCACGTCAACGGCGGTGGCGGCTACCCGAGCGACAGCCTGCGCAAGGCGATGGGGCAGTTCTTCCAGGATGCCGAGCCGGGCTTTCGCGGCGTCGGCTTCCAGGCGCTGCTGCGCTGGGAGCAGGACCATGGCCTGTGCGCCAACCGCAGCGGCGCTGCCGGCGACTGGATCAGCCGCGTCGTCACGCAACTGCAGTCGCCGCCGAGCGGCGTGACCTACGTGCGCGGCGACGTGGCGATGCTGCTGCGCGACTGGCTGCTCGGCGACGGCACGCTCGCGAGCACCATTCCCGCCGGCCAGACGAGCGATGAGCGCACGCTGCTCGCCACGCTGTACGGCGACCTCGCGATGCCGGTCGACGTGTCGACCCCCGCAGCGCGCAACACGCTCGATGCTCAGATGCGCGCCCATTGCGGTGCGCTGCTGATGTCGCCGCAATTCCTGCTCGCCGGCATTGCGCCCGAAGGGATCGGGCCCGCCCCGGCGCTGCGCGTGTGCCTGCCCGGCGAGCCCTGCAGCTTCCGCGAGATCTGCCTGGCCATGGAGCCGGCCGTACGCGGCGCGCTCGGCCTGGGCCGTTTCGTCTTCCCGCGGCCGGGCGTCGATCTGCTGAAGTACGCCTGCACGGACACGACGGTGACGGTGGAGATCCGCTCGCTGACGCTGCCCGAGGTCGACTGGGCCTGTCCGAAACACATCTGCAGCGTCATCCACGGCGGACCGCAGCTCAAGGAGTGCGCGAAGGACATCCAGGCCTGCATGCCGCGGCAGCCACCAGGCTGCCGGCCGGGCTGCGCCGCCATCGATTGCTGCGGCGGGCCGCTGCCGCCGATCGACCAGCCGCATTTCAACGTCGTGTGGATCGAGCGGGCGGTGGTGGAGCAAGCGCGCGGTGTGACGCTGCACCGTGGCGCGGACGGCCCGCGCCAGCGCTCCGGCGTACCGCTCGAGGCGGGGATGCGGCTGCAGACCGGCGACTGGCTCGAAGTGCAGCCGGGAGCGGAACTGCGCATAGCCGGCGCGGGCTCGGTGCTGCAGACGCCCAAGGGCGGCGCGCCGAAACGCGGCGAGGCCGATTCGGTGTTCCTCCAGGTCAGCGGGCCGGAGGCGCTGGCTGCGCGCGCGCCCGAGCAATTGGTGGCGCCGGTGCCGCGCGCGTCGATCCTGAAAGCGACGGCGTTGCCGAAGGCGCCGACGCACGAGCAGCGCGAGCGGGTGCGGCAGCAGCCGGGCCGGACGGCGCCGCGGCCGGAGGTCGGCCAGGGGGAGGGGCCAAGGACGTCACCGCGAAACCTGCCGGTTCCGAAGTGATGGGCGTTTGAGCCGGGTGGCTGAAGAAGCACGCGGCAAGGAGGACTGCCGATGGCAGAGCGCAGCGAAGCCGGCGGGGAGTTCGAGTTCCCCGACGACGCGACGGACGACATCACCGCACTGCGGATCGAAGGCTGGAGCCCGCCAGCGCCGCGTCACACCGGGCGAGGCCCGTCGCAGCGATGGCCGATCCTGGCCGCGGCGTTGGCCGGCGGGATGGCGTTGAGCGGCGCTCTGCTTCGGGCCGGTCACCGCGGACGGGCCTTGCTGGCGCTGGGTGTCGGCATCGGCGCAGTGGCTGCGCTGTGGCGGCGCGGAGCGCTGTTCGAGTTTCGCTATGACATCCCGCAGCTCAACGATCCGCCGGTCGAGCGGCCGACGGTGCCGGTCGAGGGCCACGGCGAGGTACACGTCGGGCGCACCGACGTGCCGCAAGAAGGCGGCGGCAACCGCCCCTACTTGTGGCTGTGGATGGTACCCGCGGCCGACAACGAGTGCGGCGGCAGCTACCGCTGGTACCAGTTCGTGCGGCCGCGCTTGTTCATCGACGGCCGCGCGAAGCGCTCTCGTGCGGGCTTCACAGCCGCCACCGAACTCACGTACCACCTCGACGAGTGGAATCCCGACTATCACGTGTCAGAAACCGGGCCGGGCGATCCCGCCTTCGCTCCAGGCGGCCTCGGGCTCGACGCCGACCGGGCGGGCAAGCCGTTCCGGCACTACGACGTGCCTGGCACCCGTACCGGCGGCGGCACCAGCCGGCTCACCGGCGTGCTCGACGCGCCCAACTTCTGCGTGCGCAGCGCAGACGGGCAATCGCAGGCCGAGCGCTTCCTTGGCCGCTTCATCAAGCCGCACGAGCGCGAGGCTGAGCAGCCGCAGGCTCCGCCCAATCGCGAAGTGCAGGTGCGCATCGAGGTCGAGGGTCGCACCTACCTCGTGTGCATCCGCGATGGCCAGGCGCACTGCATCGGCTGCGTCTCCTGGACTTACATCAACGACGTCGGGGTGCGGCTGGTCTGGCGGGAGGCGGGCATCGCGGGCGGCACGAACCGCAGGTGGGAACTTGGGTCGACGCTCACCCGCTGCGCCTCGTCGTTGACGATAGGGGATTGGACTCAGCCGTGCTGAGTGGCTCATTTCGTCGTGCGGGAGCAAGAAAAAAGCCCGAGAGCGTTGAATCTCAAGGGCTTTTTGCAGTTTGTTGGTCGTGCCGGGATGTCCGGGGACCTTCTTGGAAGCAGTGTTGGTGGAGAGGAGGAGGATCGAACTCCCGACCTCCGCATTGCGAACGCGGCGCTCTCCCAGCTGAGCTACCCCCCCACTGCGCCCGCGAGTTTATCAAAACCGGCGGCGGCTTCACGAGCCCCATGGCGCAACGAGGATTCTGCGGTTAGAAAGCGGGTCTGCGTATCCGCAAGGAGGGGAGCATGGCCCGTCTCGACCCCGATTGGCTCGGCAGGCAATACGACAATCGCGCCCGCATTCCCGAGCACCCCGAAATCTTCGACCGCTGGGCCCAGGCGTCGGCCTTGTCGCGCGAGAGCCTGTCGCGGCGGCTCGACGTGGCCTATGGAAACGGCCCCAGCGAGACACTCGATGTCTTTCCTGCCCCGCACGCCGATGCGCCGGTGCTCGTCTACATCCATGGCGGCTGGTGGCGCAGCTTCGACAAGCGCGATCACTCCTTCATCGCGCCGTCGTTCGTGCACGCCGGCGCGATGGTGGTGGTGCCCAACTATGCGCTGTGCCCGGCAGTGCACATCGAAGACATCGCGATGCAGATGACGCGGGCGCTTGCCTGGACCTGGCGCCATGCCGCGCTGTACGGCGGCGACCCCTCGCGCATCGTCGTCGCCGGGCATTCGGCGGGCGGGCATCTCGCGGCGATGCTGCTGTGCTGCGACTGGCGGCGCGTCGCGCCCGACCTGCCGCCCGACCTGCTGCGGCACGCACTCTCGATCTCGGGCGTGTTCGAGCTCGAACCGCTGCGGCGCACGCCGTTCCTGCAGGCGGACCTGCGTCTGACCGCCGAGTCGGCGCGAGCGCTGAGCCCGGCGCTGTTTCCGCCGCCCGCCTCGCGCACGCTCTACGCCACGGTCGGCGCCGAGGAGAGCGAGGAGTTCCTGCGCCAGAACAGCCTGATCCAGAAGCGCTGGGGCAAACGGGTGGTGCCGGTATGCGAAGCGCTGCCGGGCCTGCACCACCTGAACGTGTTGCACGACCTCGTCGACTCGCAGGCGCGGCTGCATGGGCTTGCACGCGAGCTGCTCGGGTTGCCGGCGGCGCGAAGATGAGAACTGCTATCGTTTGTGTGGTATCAATTGATCGAGCCAATGGACTGCATTGAAGGTTTGTATTGGCATCGCGGCCTCGCCTGCAGTAGGGTTCCCATCGTGCCGCCGCGCCGCGGTGGCCGTCCGCTTGCTTCACGAACGATAGGAGATCGACATGGGCTTGAAAGGATCGAAGACCGAGCAAAACCTGAAGGACGCCTTTGCGGGTGAATCCCAGGCCA
>CAJPFZ010000317.1 GCA_905339355.1 Burkholderiaceae bacterium | reverse complement strand
CGCCGACCGCGGCATCGACTACCTGACGGTCTACGCGTTTTCGTCCGAGAACTGGAAACGGCCGACCGAGGAAGTGACCGGGCTGATGGGCCTGGTGCTGGTGGCCGTGGCCAAGTACCTCACCAAGCTCGCCGACCAGGGTGTGCGCATCCGCATCGTCGGCGACCGCAACCAGGTTTCCGACAAGCTGCGCGCAGCCTGGGAACAGGCCGAGTCGCTGACCCGAAACAACACGCGCATCACCTTGTCGGTGTGCTTCAACTACGGCGGCCGCTGGGACATCGTGCAGGCCTGCCGGCATGCCATCCGCGACGGCGTGCCGCCGGAGCAGCTGGACGAGGCCCGACTGAACGCCTACATGGCACTGAGCCACGCGCCCGATCCCGATCTGTTCATTCGCACCGGGGGTGAGCTGCGCATCAGCAACTTCTTGCTGTGGCAGGCCGCGTATGCGGAGTTCGTCTTCACCGATTGCCTCTGGCCCGACTTCGGAATGGCCGAGCTCGATGCCGCCCTGGCCGAGTTCGCGCGGCGAGATCGGCGCTTCGGCGGGGTCAAGGAATCGGCACCTTTGATGGACGCTCGCCGCAGCGCCTGAGCATGCTCAAGCAACGTGTCATCACGGCGCTGGTCCTGCTGGCCGTTCTGTTGCCCGCCCTGTTCGCCACGGTTGCGTGGCCGTTTGCCGTGCTCACGCTGGTGATGATCGGCGCTGCCGGCTGGGAGTGGGGCCGCCTCAATGGCGTCGCCGGAGGCGGCGCGGTGGCGCTGGGGCTGCTTCTGTCGGCCGCTTGCGCCGTCGCGCTGTGGGCCGGGTGGGCCAAGCAGGCGCCGCCAGCAGCCTGGTGGGTCGCGACCCTGGTGTGGGTTCTGGGCGGTGCGCTGGCGCTGCGCGCCGGTCCCGCCGGCTGGCCCCACCTGCCCAAGACCCTGCGCTGTGCGGTCGGTCTGGTGGCCCTGTGGACGGCGTGGCTCGCCCTCGCGAACGCCAAGGCGAGCGGCGTCAACTTCATCCTCTCGATCTTCTGCCTCGTGTGGGCGGCCGACATCGCCGCCTACTTCGGCGGCAGGACCTTCGGCAAGCGCAAGCTCGCGCTGGCCATCAGCCCCGGCAAGAGCTGGGAAGGCGTGTGGAGCGGCATGGTCGGCGTGCTGCTGCTGGCCGCGCTGTGGCTGGCGATCGATCGACATTGGGGCGTCGACACGGCCAGCCTGTACACGCGGCTCGATGAGCGGCACGGCGCCGTCGGCCTCGTGCTGATCGCGATCTTCCTGTCGGCAATGAGCGTGGTCGGCGACTTGGTCGAGTCGCTGGTCAAGCGCAGCGCCGGCGCCAAGGACAGCAGCAACCTGCTGCCCGGCCACGGCGGTGTGCTGGACCGCATCGACGCGTTGTTGCCGGTGTTTCCGCTCGCCCTGGCGATGAGTTCCATCTGAGATGAGCCCGAACGCGCCGACTCGTGTGTGCATCCTGGGCTCCACCGGCTCGGTGGGTGTGAGCACGCTCGACGTGCTGGCGCGCCATCCGACGCGCTTCGCGGTGTTCGCCCTGACGGCGCACAGCCGCATCGACGACCTCTTTGCCCAATGCCTGCAATGGCGCCCGCGCTTCGCCGCAGTGGCCAACAGCCAGCAGGCCAAGCTGCTGCAACAGCGTCTGCGCGACGCCCAGTGCGGCACCGAGGTGCTGATGGGCGAAGCAGCGTTGTGCGAACTGGCCGCGCATCCGGACGTCGATTCGGTGATGGCGGCGATCGTCGGCGCGGCGGGCCTCGCACCCTGCCTCGCGGCAGCGCGTGCCGGCAAGCGATTGCTGCTTGCGAACAAGGAAGCGCTGGTGGTCGGTGGCGCGCTCTTCATGCAGGCCGTGCGCGAAGGCGGCGCCACGCTGCTGCCGATCGACAGCGAACATTCGGCGATCTTCCAGTGCCTGCCCGAAGACCGCTCGGTCTGGCACGCGCGCATCGACCACATCGTGCTCACCGCCTCGGGCGGGCCGTTCCGCACGCGCGATGCAGCCACGCTCGCGAGCGTCACGCCCGACGAGGCCTGCGCCCACCCGAACTGGGTGATGGGGCGCAAGATTTCGGTGGATTCGGCGACGATGATGAACAAGGCGCTGGAGGTGATCGAGGCGTACTGGCTCTTCGACCTGCAGCCCGAGCAGATCCGCGTCGTCATTCATCCGCAGAGCATCGTGCACTCGATGGTGGTATGCCGCGACAACTCGGTGCTCGCGCAGCTGGGCACGCCCGACATGCGCGTGCCGATCGCCTTCGGCTTGTCATTTCCGGAGCGCATCGAATCGGGGGCGAGCCAGCTCGACTTCCGTTCGATGGGGCAGCTCTCGTTCGAGGCGCCCGACTTGGCGCGCTACCCTGGACTGCAGCT
This sequence comes from Burkholderiaceae bacterium, assembly GCA_905339355.1. GTDB lineage: Bacteria > Pseudomonadota > Gammaproteobacteria > Burkholderiales > Burkholderiaceae_C > Albitalea. The sequence continues at coordinate 8,467 of CAJPFZ010000317.1, read as the reverse complement.
CGCCTGGGACACGCTGCGCGGTGTTCCCGGCAGCACGGCGGTGCTCAACGCGGCCAACGAGGTGGCGGTGGCGGCTTTCCTGGCCGGAACCATCCGCTTCGATCAGATTCACAGCGTCAATGCACTTACCCTCGATGCTGTCCGGATTGCAACCGATGAGGCGTGCGCGGTGGACGCGCTGATCGCCCTCGATGCGCGCGCTCGCGCTGAGGCGCAGCATCAGGTGAAGCGGCTCACGCCATGATGGTCCTCGGCCTGCTGCTCACGCTCGCAGTTCTCATACTCATCCACGAGTACGGCCACTACCGCGTGGCGGTGGCCTGCGGCGTCAAGGTCGATCGCTTCTCGCTGGGTTTCGGACGAGTGCTGTGGCGCCGCCAGCCCACGCCGGGCGGCACCGAGTTCGTGATCTCCGCGCTGCCGCTGGGCGGCTACGTGCGCTGGATCGACGACCGCGACGGTGGTGTGCTGCCGTCGGAGGTGAACCAGACGTTCAAGAGCAAGTCGCTCGCGCAGCGCACGGCCATCGTCGCCGCAGGCCCGCTGGCCAACCTGCTTCTCGCCGTTGCACTGTTCGCCGCGGCCAACTGGATCGGCATCGACGAGCCCAAGGCCCAGTTCGGTGCTCCGCCGGCAGGCAGCATCGCCGAAGAAGCTGGCATACGCGCGGGGCAGATCGCGGTGGCGAGCTCGACGGACGGCGACACCTGGCGCGACGTGCGCTCGACCTCCGACCTGAACTGGGATCTGGCGCAGGCCGTGAGCCGAGGCGCACCCCTGCACCTGATGGTCGCCGAGGCGAACGGCCGCAACGAACACGACGTGGTGCTGCGGCTGGACAAGCTCGGCACGCAGGAGATCGAGGCGCCCGTGCTCAGGCGCATCGGCTTGAACCAGTCGTACAGCGAAGCGGTGCTCGGCCAGGTGTCACCGGGCGGGCCGGCCGCGCGGGCGGGCCTCGCGAGTGGCGACCGCGTGCTGAGCGTCGACGGCCAGCCCATCACCGATCGCGCGCGCCTCCTCGAACTCATCCGCGGCAGCGCGGCGCAGGGCGATCCACAGCCCATGCGCTGGCGCATCGATCGCTCCGGGCAGGTGCTGGAACTCGACGTCACACCTGCGGTGGTGAAAGACGGCGAGACGCGCATCGGCCGCGTCGAGGCATACATTGGCCAGCCGCCGCAGATGGTATTGGTGCGCTACGGGTTCTTCGAGGGCCTGTCGCAGGCCGCCACGCGGACCTGGGAAATGTCTGCGCTGACGGTGAAAATGCTCGGCAAGATGCTGATCGGCGAGGCCTCGCTGAAGAACCTGAGCGGCCCGATCACGATCGGCGACTATGCCGGCCGGTCGCTGCAGCTCGGCTTCGCGTATTACCTCAGCTTCCTCGCCATCGTGAGCGTGAGTCTCGGCGTGCTGAACCTGTTGCCGCTGCCGATCCTCGATGGTGGGCACCTGATGTATTATCTTTTTGAAGCAGTGACAGGGCGGCCGGTCTCCGAGCAGTGGCTCGCGCGGCTGCAGCGAGGCGGCATGGCCTTCGTGCTCTTGATGATGTCGCTCGCTCTCTACAACGATGTGGCCCGCCTTCTGGGCCTGCACTGACCGCTTCCCCGCATGCGACCTTCCTCTCGCCTGAGTTCGTTTCGTCCCACTGTTTTGTCCATCGCTCTGGCTGCCGCGTTGCAGGCCATGCCGGCATGGGCGGTGGAGCCGTTCCAGCTCAAGGACATCCGTGTCGAAGGTCTTCAGCGCAGCGACGCCGGCACCGTGTTCGCCTCGCTGCCGTTTCGCATCGGCGACACCTACAACGACGAGAAGGGCGCCGCCGCCCTGCGTGCGCTGTTCGCCACCGGCTTGTTCAAGGACGTGCGCCTCGAAGTCGAGGACGGCGTGGTCATCGTCATCGTCGAGGAGCGGCCGGTCATCGCCAACATCGATTTCCGGGGCCTGAAGGAGTTCGACAAGGACACGCTGGTCAAGTCGCTGAAGGACTTCGGCATCGGCGAGGGCCTGCCCTTCGACAAGGCGCTCGCCGACCGCGCCGAGCAGGAACTCAAGCGGCAGTACCTGACACGCAGCCTGTACGGCGCCGAGGTGGTGACGACGGTGACTCCGATGGAGCGCAACCGCGTCAACGTCACCTTCACGGTGACCGAAGGCGCTGCCGCCCGTATCAGCGAGATCCGCATCGTCGGCAACCAGGCGTTCTCCGAGAGCACGCTCAAGGGGCTGTTCGACCTGAACGATGGCGGCTGGCTCAACTGGTACACCAAGGCCGATCGCTATTCGCGTGCCAAGCTGAACGCCGACCTCGAGGCGCTGCGCGCCTACTACCTCAACCGCGGCTACCTCGAGTTCAACGTCGAGTCGACACAGGTCGCGATCTCGCCCGACAAGCAGGACATCACGATCACCATCAACGTGCGCGAGGGCCAGCCCTACACGGTGACGGCGGTCAAGCTCGATGGCGACTATCTCGGCAAGGAAGAAGACTTCAAGACGCTGGTCACCATCAAACCCGGGCAGCCTTACCGCGCTGAAGCGGTGGCCGAAACGACCAAGGCCTTCGTCGATCGCTTCGGCACCTTCGGCTATGCCTTCGCCCGCATCGAGCCGCGTCCCGAGATCGATCGCGCCAGCGGGCAGGTGCAGCTCACGCTCTTCGCCGAGCCGCAGCGCCGCGTCTACGTGCGGCGCATCAACGTCGCCGGCAACACGCGCACCCGCGACGAGGTCGTGCGGCGCGAGTTCCGCCAGTTCGAGTCGTCGTGGTACGACGGCCGCAAGATCAAGCTGTCGCGCGACCGCGTCGACCGCCTCGGCTACTTCAGCGAGGTCGATGTCGAAACCGCCGAAGTGCCGGGCACGCTCGACCAGGTCGACCTGACCGTCACCATCAAGGAAAAGCCTACCGGCAACCTGATGGTGGGTGCCGGCTTCTCCAGTGCCGACAAGCTGTCGTTCAGCGCCTCGATCAAGCAGGACAACGTCTTCGGCTCCGGCAACTACCTCGGCCTGGAACTCAACACCAGCCGTTCGCAGCGCACGCTGGTCCTGAGCACGCTCGACCCGTACTTCACGATCGACGGCATCTCGCGCTCCATCGACCTGTACTACCGCACCGTCAAGCCGCTCAACAGCCAAGGCGAGGAGTACGAACTGGTGACGCCGGGCGCCTCGATCCGCTTCGGGGTGCCTTTCAGCGAGCTGGACACCGTGTTTTTCGGGGTGGGCTACGAACGCACCGAGATCAAGGGCAACGTGGCGCTGCCGCAGAACTACTTCAATCACCGCGAGCTCTTCGGCGCGAGCAGCAGCTCGGTGCCGTTCACCATCGGCTGGACACGCGACGGCCGCGACAGTGCGCTCGTGCCCACCGAGGGGCGCTACATGCGCCTGAACCTCGAGGCCGGGCTGCTGGGCGACGCTCGCTACTGGCGCGCCAACACGCAGTTCCAGCAGTACTTTCCGCTGACGCGCCGCTTCACGCTGGGCGTCAACGCCGAGCTCGGTTGGGGCAAGGGCCTGAACGGCAAGCCGTTCCCGATCTTCAAGAACTTCTACGGCGGCGGCCTGGGCACCGTGCGCGCCTTCGACCAGGGCTCCCTCGGTCCGGTGGACGTGATCGGCGCCTACATCGGCGGCAACCGGCGCGTGAATCTCAACACCGAGCTCTACCTGCCCATCCCCGGCACCGGCAACGACCGCACGCTGCGCTGGTTCACCTATGTGGACGTCGGCAACGTCTGGGGCGAAAACGAAAAGATCACCGGCGACAGCCTGCGTGCCTCGGCCGGTCTCGGGCTGAGCTGGATCTCGCCGGTGGGCCCGCTCAAGCTCAGCTACGGCACCCCGATCCGCAAACAGCCCGGCGATAGAATCCAGCGACTTCAATTCCAGATCGGGACAGCGTTCTGATGAAACTCTCTGTTGCAAGCATCGTGGCTGCCGTGGCGCTGGCGACGGCGGCCGCCGCAGGCGCTCAGGAACTGAAGATCGGCTACGTCAACAGCGACCGCGTGCTTCGCGACGCCGCGCCGGCGAAAGCCGCGCAGGCCAAGCTCGAAGCCGAGTTCGGCCGGCGCGACAAGGAACTCAACGAACTCGCGATGCGGCTGAAGAACGCGGCCGACAAGCTCGAGAAGGATGCGCCGACGCTGGCCGAATCCGAGCGCAACCGCCGCCAGCGCGAACTCGTCGACCAGGACCGCGAGATCCAGCGCAAGCGCCGCGAGTTCCAGGAAGATCTGAACCAGCGCAAGAACGAGGAGCTCGCTCAGGTGGTGGAGCGCGCCAACCGCGTCATCAAGCAGATCTTCGAATCCGAGAAATACGATCTGATCCTGCAGGAAGCGGTGTTCGCCGGCCCGCGCGCCGACATCACCGACAAGGTCATCAAGGCACTCAACGCGCAAGGCGGCAAGTGATTGGCCATTGAGATCGCGCTCGGTGAGATTGCCGAACAGCTCGGCGGCGAACTGATCGGCGATCCCGGCCTTCGCATCACACGCATCGGTCCGCTCGAGGGCGCCACGCCCTCCACGATTTCCTTCCTCTCCCATCCGCGCTACCAGTCGCAGCTGACGCACACGCAGGCCGGCTGCGTGATCGTCGCGCCGGCGATGCGCGACGCCGCCGCCGCACGCGGTGCGGCGATCGTCGTCGACGACCCCTACCTCGGCTTCGCGCGGCTCACCCAGTGGTGGGCACGGCGCGCCAGCGCAGCACCGGTGCCCGGCGTGCATCCGAGCGCCGTGGTCGACGCTTCCGCCGTCATCGGCGCAGGCGCGTCGGTGGGTGCGCTGGCCGTGATCGAGGCGGGGGCGGTGATCGGCGACGCGGCCGTGATCGGTGCCCAGTGTTTCGTGGGCGCCGCCGCGGCGGTCGGCGCGCACACGCGGCTCGCACCGCGTGTGGTGCTGGGCGCCAGCTGCCGCATCGGCGAGCGCGGCATCGTGCACAGCGGCGTTGTCATCGGTGCCGACGGCTTCGGCTTCGCGCCCACCGAAGGCCGCTGGGAGAAGATCGAGCAGCTCGGCAACGTGTGGATCGGCGACGACGTCGAGATCGGCGCCAACACCTGCATCGACCGCGGGGCGCTCGAAGACACCGTGATCGAAGACGGCGTCAAGCTCGACAACCTGATCCAGATCGGCCACAACGTGCGCATCGGCGCACACACGGCAATGGCGGGCTGCGTCGGCGTCGCGGGCAGCGCGAGCATCGGGCGCCACTGCACGGTGGGTGGCGGCGCCATCGTGCTGGGCCACCTGACGCTCGCGGACCACGTCAACATTTCGGCCGCGTCGGTCGTCATGCGATCGATCGCGAAGCCCGGCCACTACAGCGGCGTCTTCCCCATCGACGACAATGCGGCCTGGGAAAAGAACGCCGCCACGTTGCGGCAACTGCATGCGTTGCGCGAACGCCTGCGCGCGCTCGAGAAGAAGACACCATGACGATGGATATCCACGAGATCCTGAAGAAGCTGCCGCACCGCTACCCCATCCTCCTGGTGGACCGGGTGCTGGAGCTCGAGAAGGGCAAGCGCATCAAGGCGATCAAGAACGTGACGATCAACGAGCCGTTCTTCATGGGCCACTTTCCGCACCGCCCGGTGATGCCGGGTGTGCTGATGCTCGAAGCGCTGGCGCAGGCGGCGGCGCTGCTGTCGTTCGAAACCCTCGGCAAGGAGCCCGACGACAAGACGGTCTACTACTTCGCGGGTATCGATGGTGCGCGCTTCAAGCGGCCCGTCGAGCCGGGCGACCAGCTGACGCTCGACGTTACGCTCGACCGTGCGAAGGCCGGCATCTTCAAGTACACCGGCCGCGCCACGGTGGGCGCTGAGCTGGCTGTGGAGGCTCAGCTGATGTGCACGATGCGCACCATCGCCTGAGCGCGAAGGCGAGGTCGAGCATGGCGAACATCCACCCCACCGCGATCATCGAGCCAGGCGCGCAGATCGCCGAGACGGCGAGCGTCGGCCCCTACAGCATCGTGCGCGCCAACGTCAGCATCGGCGAGGGCACCAGCATCGGCCCGCATTGCGTCATCGAAGGCCACACGACGATCGGGCGCGACAACCGCGTCTTCCAGTTCTGTTCGCTGGGCGGCGTGCCACAGGACAAGAAATACGCCGGCGAGCCCACGCGGCTGGAAATCGGCGATCGCAACACGATCCGCGAGTTCTGCACCTTCAACCTCGGCACCGCGCAGGACGTGGGCGTCACGCGCCTGGGCGACGACAACTGGATGATGGCCTACGTGCACCTCGCGCACGATTGCCAGGTCGGCAGCAAGACCATCTTCGCCAACAACGCGCAGATCGCCGGCCATGTGCACGTGGGCGATTGGGCGATCCTCGGTGGCTACACCCAGGTGCACCAGTTCGTGAAGATCGGAGCCCACGCGATGAGCGGATTGGGCACCACGCTGTCGCAGGACGTGCCTCCTTTTGCGATGATCGCGGGCAACCCGGCGCAGGCGCGCGGCTTCAACGTCGAGGGGCTCAAGCGGCGCGGTTTCTCGGGCGAGCGCATTGCGGCGGTCAAGCAGATGCACAAGCTGCTGTACCGGCAGGGCCACACGCTCGAAGAAGCGCGGCAGGCGATCGACGGCCTTGCGCAGACCATGCCCGAAGCGCAGGAAGACATCGCGATGATGTCGCGCTTCCTCGCCGAGTCGACACGCGGAATCGTTCGCTGAGCCCTGCATGGATGCGGATCGATCACCTCGGTTGGCGATGGTGGCGGGCGAAGCCTCGGGCGATCTGCTTGCCGGACTGCTGCTGGGCGGCCTCAAGGCACGCTGGCCCGCGCTGCGCAGCATGGGCATCGGCGGGCCGAAGATGGCGCGACACGGTTTCGAGGCCTGGTGGCCGCACGAGAAACTGGCGGTGCGCGGATATGTCGAGGTGCTGCGGCACTATCGCGAAATCGTCGGCATCCGCAACCAGCTCGCCGATCGTTTGCTGAGAGAGCCGCCCGATGCCTTCATCGGTGTCGATGCGCCCGACTTCAATCTCGACCTCGAGGCGCGATTGAAGGCCGCCGGCATCAAGGCCATCCACTTCGTCAGTCCCTCGATCTGGGCTTGGCGCGGCAAGCGTGCCGAGAAGATGCGCACGTCGGTGGACCACGTGCTGTGCCTGTTTCCCTTCGAGCCGGCCATCTATGCGCAGCACGGCATCGCCGCGACCTATGTCGGCCACCCCCTGGCCGACACGATCCCGATGGAGGTGCCGCGCGCGGCGAGCCGTGCGTCGCTCGGGCTGGCGGCCGACGACGAAGTCATCGCCGTGCTGCCCGGCAGCCGCCGCTCCGAGATCCAGTACATCGGTGCGCGGCTGTTGGCCGCAGCAGCCGAGATGCAGCGCCGCCGGCCGGCGCTTCGCTTCGTGCTGCCGGTGGCACCGGGTCTGCGGGCCTTGATCGACCCACTCGTTTCGCTGCACGCGCCCGGCGTGCGGCTCGAACTGCTCGATGGCCGCTCGCACGAGGCGCTGGCGGCCTGCGACGTGGCGTTGGTCGCGAGCGGCACGGCCACGCTGGAGGCCGCGCTGTTCAAGCGCCCGATGGTCATTGCCTACAACATGCACTGGCTCAGCTGGCAGATGATGAAGCGGATGAAGTACCAGCCCTGGGTCGGGCTGCCGAACATTCTTCTCAGGGATTTCGCGGTGCCCGAGCTGTTGCAGGACGAGGCCACTCCCGCCAAACTTGCCAACGCCGCGCTCGCGTGGCTTGCCGAGCCGGCGCGCCGCGACACGCTGGTCCAACGATTCCAGGCGCTGCACCGCGAGCTGCGCTGCAACACCGCCCAAGCCGCCACCGATGCGATCGAAAAAATCCTCGCCGCCTAAGCAGCTCGGGCTGAGCTTCGACGTGCCCGGGCTGATCGCCGGGGTCGATGAGGCAGGGCGCGGCCCGCTCGCCGGCCCCGTGGTCGCCGCGGCGGTCATCCTCGACGACTTGAAGCGCATCCGCGGCCTCAACGATTCCAAGGTGCTCACGCCCGCGGTGCGCGACCGTCTCTATGACGAGATCCGCGCCAAGGCGCTGTGCTGCTCCATCGCAGAAGCGACGGTCGAGGAGATCGATCAGTTGAACATCCTGCAGGCGACGCTGCTCGCAATGAAGCGTGCCGTCGAGGGCCTGCGGCTCAAGCCCGCCAAGGTGCTGGTCGACGGCAACCAGCTGCCGCGCCTGCGCATGCATGCCGAGGCTGTGATCGGCGGAGATGCCAGCGTCAAGTGCATCTCGGCCGCGTCCATCCTCGCCAAGGTGCACCGCGACCGCCTGTGCCTGCAGCTGCACGAGCTGCACCCGCAGTACGGCTTCCACGAGCACAAGGGCTACTCGACCCCGGCGCACCTGGCCGCGCTGAAGCAGCACGGCGCCTGCGCCATCCACCGGCGCTCGTTCGCCCCGGTGCGCGAAGCGCTGAGCATCGTGCTCTGATG
>CAJPFZ010000316.1 GCA_905339355.1 Burkholderiaceae bacterium | reverse complement strand
CCCCGTTCGGCCTGAGCTTGTCGAAGGCCTTTCCCCAAGCTCTGCAGGGATGCCCTTCATGCGAGCCATCGAGGCGAGCCTTCGACAAGCTCGGGACACGCGGGGGCTTCGACAAGCTCAGCCCGAACGGGTCGGGTTGATCTGCGAGCAACTGCGTGCCATTGCCGAGCGAGGGCTTCGATACCTCAGCCGGCCCCTTCGATACCTCAGGGTGAACGGGTTGGGTCTTCGATACCTCAGCCTCTTCGACCAGCTCAGGACCCGAGGGCTTCGACAAGCTCAGCCCGAACGGGCATTGGTTTGGCCGTGACAAGGAGGTGAGTCGCCGGCCGCGGAAGCTCAACTTCCACGAAGGGCGACAACCACTTGTCGATAGCCTCACAATTTTCCCCGGACAGCAATGGGCGTTCTCCGGGATGACGTGAGTGCGCGTTCGGTCGCGCACCCCCCCCCGCGCGACCTGCCCCCTCCACCGTCAGCGCATGAACACCATCCGCGGCCCGACGATCGTCGTTTCGACGAAGTTCGTGCCGTGGTGGTTCTGCGCGCTGAATGCGAGGTTGATGCCGCCGTAATCCCAGTTCTGGCGGCTCTCGATCGCGCGCACCAGGGCCTCGGAGTTCACGTTGCGCCCGCAGCGCCGCAGCGCTTCCAGCACGAAGCGTGCGAGCAGGTAGCCGCCGTAGGTGTCATAAGCCACCGGCAGCTTGGCGCGCTCGCATTCCTGCGCGAACTCGCGCGCCATGTTCGTCGTTTGACGCCAGGGGTACGGCACCACCTGCGTGATCGCCAGGCCGCGCGCGTCTTCGCCGAGCGCCGGCAGGGCGCCGATTGCCGTCGAGATGGTGTAGATCGGCACGCCGACCACGCTGCGGTTGGCTTTCACGTAACCCACCACCGAGGGGCCCACCGCGATCAGGAGCACCGCCTGCGGACGCATCGCGGCCACCGCCTGTGCCGCGGCGCCAGCATCGCTGCCGTCGATGGCGATCGGCGCCGCGCCCGCGAGCGTGGCGCCCTGCTCCTTGATGGCCGCCTCGACCACCGGCATCATCAGCTTGCCGAACTCGTTGTCCTGGTACACGACGGCGATGCGGCTCGAGTTCAGCGTCACGAGGTTGCGCACCGAATAGAACACCTCGTCCTTGAAGCTCGCCTGTGTGGTGAAGAAATACGGGTGATGCTTGCTGCGCAGGATCGGCGCGCCGGTGTACGCACCCACCAGCGGCACCTTCTTCTCCAGCAGGATCGGCAACGACGCGCCGACGCCCGCGGTGCTGCCGAGCCCGGTGAGCGCCACCACCTTCTCCTGCTCGATCAGCGTCTTCACGTTCTCCACCGTGCGGCGCGTGTCGTAGCCGTCGTCCATCAGGATCAGGTCCACTTGGCGGCCGTTGACGCCGCCCTTGCGGTTGATCTGGTCGAAGGCGAGCTTCTCGCCGGCGAGCACGCCCTTGAAGGCGTTGGCGACCGGGCCGGTCACCGGCGCGCTCTGGCCGATGACGATGCGCTCCTCGCGCCCTGCAACCGGCCACGCGGCGTTGGCGCCGACGCCGGCCAGCGTGGCCGCCAGCATGCGGCGGCGGTTCAATGTGTTCAGCATGTCTGTTCCCGACGAATGTGCTTTGTTGTCGTGAAGGCGCGCGCGGTCTACTCCACGCGCACCCAGGTCTGCGTGCGGCCCAGCATCGGCATGCCGATGTAGCCGCGCACCTCGAGCCGCTTGCCGCCGTCCACCGGGCGCAGGCGCACCTTGTAGACCTTGCCGTTGTTCGGGTCGAGGATGTCGCCGCCGGCCCACAGCGACTCGTCGCTCGTGTCCTTGCTGATGTTGCGCAGGATCGTCATGCCGACGATGCGCTTGTCCTTGCGCTCGTCGCTGCACTTGTCGCACACCGCATCCTTCTTGGCGGCGTCGAACAGCGTCTCGATGCGCCCCACGAGCTGGCCGCCGCTCTCGGCGATGCGCACCAGCGACTTCTCGGTCTTGCCGTCGTCGTCGATGGTCTTCCACATACCCACCGGCGTTGCCTGGCCCCAGGCCAGCGTGGCGCCCGTGGTCAGGGCCAGGGTTGCAATCAATCGTTTCATGTTTCACTCCTCCTCGTCGTCGTTGGCCAATGCGAAACGCCGTCTGACTCGGGCAGCGGCGGGCGAGCGAGACGATAGAAGCGCCAGCGCCGCGGCGCATTGGCCCGCACGGCCAATTGCTTGGCTTCGGCGACTGCGTGGGGCGAAGGAAGGTGTCCGCAAACGGCCGGCGCCGCGGGCCGGGTTTTGTCATGATGGCGTCCCGTTTCGTTTTCCTCCCAGAAAGGTGAGCCCCATGTCCGCCTCCGAACGCGCCGAGCGCTTCCACCGCCTGCACCACGACGGCCTGCTGCTGCTGCCCAACGCCTGGGACGCCGGCACCGCGCGGCTGGCCCAGCACCTGGGCGCCCCGGCGGTGGCCACGAGCAGCGCCGCGGTGGCGTGGTCGCTCGGCTACGCCGACGGCGACCTGCTGCCGGTGCCGCTGCTGCTGCGCACGATCGAGTCGATCGCGCGGGTGCTGACGGTGCCGCTGTCGGTCGACATCGAAGGCGGCTACTCGCACGACCCGGAGCAGGCCGCGCAGACGGTCGACGCGGCGATGGCCGCCGGCGCGGTGGGCATCAACATCGAGGACGGCAGCGGCGAGCCCGAGCTCCTGTGCCGCAAGATCGAAGGCGCGCGCCGGGCGGCCGCGCGCCGCGGCGTGCGTCTGTTCATCAACGCACGCGTCGACGTCGTGCTGCATGCCTTGGTGCCCGCGGCGCAAGCCCTCGACGAAAGCCTGCGCCGCGCTGCGCTGTACCGCGCGGCCGGCGCCGACGGCATCTTCGTGCCGGGGGTGGTCGATGCGGCGACCATCCGCGCCCTCGCCGAGCAGGTCGGCCTGCCGCTGAACCTGCTGGCCCGCCCCGCCCTGCCGGGTGCGGACGAGCTGCGTGCCCTCGGCGTGCGGCGCCTGAGCGCCGGCTCGAGCATTGCGCAGGCGGCCTTCGGCGACACGTCGCGGCGCATGAGCGCGTTCCTGCGCAGCGGAGTGTCGAGCACCGTGATTGCCGACACGGCGATGAGCTACGCGGAACTCAACCGGCTGATGTCGTGAGGTCTGCTCAGCGTGCCGGCGGCAGGGCGATGCGGCCAATCTCCTTCGGCTCGGCTTCGGCGCCCGGCATGACGACGACGATCTCGCCCTCGGCCGGCGCGCGGCCGGTCAGTGCCTGGATGTTGGCGCCGTGGGTCACGACGAAGAGCACGCCCGGACCGCGCCACTGCGCAAGCAGCTTGCTCGCACCGCGCGTCAGCGCCTCGCGCTGATCGGCCAGCACGAAGGCGTTGCTGAAGGTCGCCTCGACCTGCACCTCGCCCAGCTTGAGCAGCCGCGCCGTTTCGAGGCAGCGGCACCACGGCGAGCTCAGGAGCTTGCCGACCTTCACGCCACCCGCTCGCAGGCGTTCGCCGGCGGCTCGTGCGTCCGCGCGGCCCCGGGCGCTGAGGTTGCGCTGGCTGGCGCAGTCGTCGAGCCGAAAACCCGGCGGATCGCCCACGCCGCCCGGCGCGTCAGCATGCCGCATCAGCGCCACGGGGCCGCCCTGGCGCAAAGCCGCCCAGGCAGCCACTTCGTCGCACCATGCGGGCGCGGGCGCCAACGCGCAGGCGAGGAGGACCAAGATGACGCTCGCGCGACGAACCGGCGGTGGCATGCGGCCATCTTGGCGCGCGCGGCCCGCGCCGGCAAGCGCCGGCCCGGCGTCAAGCAGGATGCCCGGGAGAATCCCCCGCATCGCGGCACGGCCACCCTTTCCCCTAAACTCCGCCACCATGCGGCGCTTCTTCGAACGTTGTCTGATGTTCGTCATCATCCTCGCCTTGCCCCTGCAAGGCCTGGCGGCCGCGACGATGTTCCACTGCGGCCCGGCGCAGGCGGGCGAGCACTCGGCCGCTGACCCCGGCCATCGGCACGCCGATCCGGTGGCTCCACACCATCACCATGGCGAAGCGCCGGACGCTCACCACGCGCACGCCACCGCGGAGGCGACCAGTGAAGCCGGCGATGCCGACCAGCAAGCGCCGCTGTCCAAGTGCAGTGCCTGCGCGTCGTGCTGCACGGCCAGCGCATTGCCCTCGGCGCCGATGGTCATCGCCTCGCCGGACCTCCCGCAGTCATTCACTGCTCCCGACGCGACTCGCGTCGAGCCTTTCGTGACCCACGGGCCGGAACGTCCGCCCCGCCCCTTCTTCGCCTGAACTCGCCGGCAGCGGCGCGGTCGCCCGCGCCTGCCCGCCGTCCACCGTCCGGCGTGCGCCATCGGCGCAGGCTGCGACCGACGAGCCCGTTCACGAGGAATCCATGCCGATCCACATCACACGCGACTTGCTCGCCGCTGGCCTGATGGCGTCCAGCAGCCTTGCCGCCGCGCAGCCGGCTGGCCACGCACAGCACCACGCCCCGCAGGCGGCGTCGGCGCCCGCGGGGGCCTCGAGCGCACCCGCCGGCGCCGTGTTGCCCGGGCGGCCGGCCGGCCCGCATGCCTACCGGTCCGCCTTCGACGGCTACCGGCGCCACGCCGAGCAGCCCGTGCAATCGTGGCGGGAGGCCAACGACAACGTCGGCCG
>CAJPFZ010000315.1 GCA_905339355.1 Burkholderiaceae bacterium | reverse complement strand
TTGCGCCGCGCGATCGGGGCCGGCGAGCTGCGCCTGCACTACCAGCCCCAGGTCGATCCGGCCAGCGGCCGGCTGCTCGGGCTGGAGGCGCTGCTGCGCTGGCAGCACCCCAAGGACGGACTGCTGCTGCCCGAAAGCTTCATCGGTGCCGCGCAGGAGAGCAACCTGATCGAGCTGCTTGAAGACTGGGTTCTGCAGGAGGCATGCAGCCAGGCGAGGCGCTGGCTGGACGCCGGCCTGCAGCCGCTGCGCATCGGCGTCAACCTGGCGGGCCGCCACGTGGCCAACGAGCAGGTGGCGGTGACGGCTGGGCGAGCGATGCGCGCCGCGCGGCTGGACCATCCGGCCTGCGGCGTGCAGTTGCAAGTCGAGATCACCGAGTCCCTCCTGCACGCTGGCCCGGGCAGCGCCGCCACGCTGCAGGCGCTGCGCGGCATGGGTGTCACGGTGGTGATCGAGGACTTCGGCGCGGGGCACTGGTCGCTGACCCAGCTGAAGCAGCTGCCGATCGACGCCCTGAAGATCGACAGGCAGTTCGTGAAGCGCCTGCCGGGCGATGCGGACGCGTTGGCGATGGCCGAGACCATCGTGTCGATCGCGCATCGCCTCGGCCTTCAGGCGATGGCCGAAGGCATCGAGACGCCGGCGCAGCACAATTGCCTGCTCGCCATGGGCTGCGATGAAGTGCAGGGCCACCTCAGCGGCCGCGCGATGCCGCCCGACGAGGTGGCTGCCTGGCTTGCCGTGCGAATGTGAGTCAGCTGGGCCGTGCCGCCCGGTGTTCGAAGGTGGCCTGGCACGGCGCACAGCGTTGAGCCGCCGGCTGCACGAGCAGCCGCTGCAGCGGGATCGGCTCGCCGCACGCCAGGCAGTCGCCGTAGACGCCGGCATCCAGGCGCTGCAGGGCCGACTCGACGGCGGTGATCTCCTCGACGTCGCGCTGTTCCTCGGCGCCGCCGAGTTCGGTGAACTGCCGCAGCGCGGCCTCGTCCTTGCGATCGGCGACCTCGTGCTCACCGGCCGCGGCGGTTTCGCGCGCCAGCTCGGCGGCGTGGACCTCGGCACGCAGCTCCTGCAGCCGGTAGTTCAGCAGGCCGCGCAGCGTCGTCAGGTGGCTTTGGGTCAGGATGTCCATGGTGATCCCCCGCGAGCGCGCATGGGCGCGCCCTTCAGATCATTCTGGAACGCGGCGCGGCGCCCGCCTTGCGCCGGATCATCTGCCGGCGAAAGCGCTGCCGCTGCCCTCTTCCTCGCCGGCATGCACGCACTCGAGTTCGACGCGCACCGCCTCGGCCAGCGCTCCGCTCACGTCGATCGCGTTGCTCGGGTGGGCCAGCGTGTTGCAGCTGACCACCCGTGCCGCGCCCGCGCGTTGCAGCAGCCCGGCGGCGTCGCCCGCGAACACCGCGTGCACGCCGACGCACACCGGCGGCGCAAAGCCCATCGCCAGCAGCCGCTTCACGGCCATCGCCATCGTCTGCCCGCTGGCGATGATGTCATCGACGAGCACCGGCGTGTGGCCGCGCATCACCTGCACTTCCGGCAGCACGAGTTCGACCACGTCGTCGCTGCGGCGCAGCTTCTCGAACACGGTGTACGGCCGGCCGGCCAGCGCCGCCACTTCCGACACCCAGCGCTCGCTCTCCTCGTCGGGACCGACGATGTGCGGATGCGCCACCTGCGTCTGCACCCAGGCGGCCACGGCCGGCGCGCTGGGCACGACGGCGGTGGTGAGGTGGTAGATCTCATCGAGCGAGGCGTGGCGGTGCAGGTGCGGCTCCACCGTCACAAGCCAGTCGAAGGCGGCGCTGATGATCTTCGCGAGGCTGCGCGACGTGACGGCCTCCCCCGGCAGGAAGCGCATGTCCTGCCGCATGTACGGCAGGTAGGGTGCCACCAGGCCGACCTTGGCCGCGCCCAGCTCGCGCAGCGTGTCGGCGAGGAACAGCAAGCCCGCCAGCTGCGGGTCGGGATCGCGCAGTTGCGCCACGACCGCGATGTCGCAGCCCTCGACTTCGTCGTCGATACGCAGGTAGGTCTCGCCGTCGGCGAAGCGCCGGCTCTCCAGGCGGCACAGCGGAACGTCGAGCTTGGCGCTCAGGCGGCGGGTCAGCGCAGCCGCGCCCGGTGCGGCAATGAGTCGAAGTGTCATCGGATCCTCCGCGGCGCGGCATGCCGGCGCCTCGGCGGCTTCGCGGCGCGGCCGATGGTCGTCAGGTGCATGTGGGCCTCGTCCATGGTCTCCCCCATCTTCGACGCTGGCCGGGCGCCTCGATTGACCAACGTCAACTCGCCTCGTCCCGCGCGGGCCCCATCACCCTGGCAAGCCCGCGGCCTTCGATATTGATCAACATGTGAGCTGGACAACGCAGTCAAATCGACCAACATTTCAGCATCGGCCTGCCGGTCGAGCCGGGCGGGCCCACTCGTCTGCAAGGAGAGTTCGCATGGAAAAACTGCTTCACCTGCTCGAGAGCTTCACGGCGCGCGGCAGCGATGGCAAGACGTACTTCGTGCACGGCTACGAGCATCTCGTGCGTGTGGACGTGCTGCCGAGCCCGCAGGGCCAGTGGGAACCGACCGGCCAAGCCGAATACAAGCTCGCGGACGGCCGCTGCGTAGAAGTCGACCACCAGGGCGTGATGCGGGTGGCAGGCACCGAGGTGACGCTCGAGCGTGAACGCGAGGGCGCAGCGACCCACTGAAGCGGCAGCGTTCCGCAGAGTCTGCGGGGAGCGGCAGCCCAGCGCTGCCGCTCGACCGCCCTGCTTCAGGCAGCGCGAACCCGCGGCGTCGCGGGGCGCTTGGGCGCCGCCCGGCGCGCAGTCGCGGGCTTCGCCTTGGAGCGCGGCTTGGCGCGTGACTTGGCGATCTCCTCCATTCCTTCGGCCAAACCGGCAAGCACCTGCCTGACCGCATCGACGGCCAGCGTGCCCAGCGTGGCCGCGGTCTGAAGCGCACCCTTGACGGCGGCGCGGGTGCTTTCGGCGACATTGCCGCCGGTTTCCTTGACACCTTCGGCGATGCCGTCGATGGCGCGGCGCGCCACCACGGCCACGTCCACGCGCAGCTTGGACGCCTGGCGCATGGCGGTCTTCACGATCTCCGCGGCGGCCTTGGCGACGTTGCCTTGCACGTCGTGCACTCCGGCCACGGCCCCGCGGGCGACGCCCTTGATGCTCACGGCGAGTTCGGTGCCTGCGTTCTCGGTGGACTGGATCGCCCCGCTCACCACATCGCGCACGACGCCGCCAGCCTCCTTGGCGATCGAGTCGCCCGCGCGCAGCGCGTCGGCGACGGCGCGGCGCACCAGCTGCGCGATTTCGCCTTCGATCTTCTCCAGCCCCTTCATGCTCGTTGCGATGCCCTGCTTGACCGCGCTGCCGGCGCTGCCGAGCACGGGCAGCGGCGCCGCTCGCTTGCGCGCGGCTGCGGCACGAGCCGGCTTGGCCGGGGCGTTCTTGCGTGCGGGGCTCCGTTTGGCCGCGGCGGGGGTTGCGCGGCGTGACTTTGCGGTGGCCATGGCTCTTCTCTCCTGGGGATTGATCGGCCGAAACAGTAGCCCCCGCGCAGGGCGCCGCGCTTGATGCAGGTCACAGGCCATGAACACGCCCAACCCCGTTCGTCCTGAGGTATCGAAGGATGAACGCGCACACGACTGCCCGCGCCCTTCGATACCTCAGGGCGTGCGGGGGGTGGGATCGCTCAGTAGCGGCGCGCCGCCGGCACCAGCCGATCGTTGTGCGCCACCTCGCCCTCGGCGCCGATTTCGGTCGCGATCTGGGTGCACACCGCGCGGCACAGCATGGCCGCGCGCTCGCTCTGGATGCGGTAGAAGATCTGCGTTCCTTCGCGCCGACGCGCGAGGATGCCCGCGCGGTACAGCGTGGCGAGGTGCTGCGACATGTTGGGCTGGGTGGCGTCGATCTCGGACAGCAGCTGCGACACGTTCTTCTCGCTGTGGCACAGCGCGCTGATCAGCTTCAGCCGCACCGGCGTCGACAGCACCGAAAACAGCTCGGCGGCTGCGGCGAAAACATCTTCGGATTCTTCGCTGGCCACGGCAGTCTCCTTGTCTGGGCACTCCAGGCGCCCGCTTCCACTGCGGGGCGGCGCCTCTGGCAGAGTTTATGCGCAACGACGCATGTTTTCGCGTCGCGCGGCAGCTACTTCTCCTGCTCCAGCAGCAGGTAGGTGTTGTAGGCGTTCATGCGGTTGGCCGCATCGAACAGCGGCAGGCCGCGAAAGCGCGACCAGTCGGTGCGGGCATAGGCTTCGTCGAAGGGCTCGAGGTTGCGCGCCGCCGCGCCCATTGCCTCGCGCAAGAAGGCGATGTAGTCGCGCGTCAGGCGAAGGTCTTCGCGAGGCGAGGTCGAATACGGCCCGTGGCCGGCGACGATGACACGCGCATCGAACGCGAGCAGCTGGTCGAGCGCCACGATCCAGTGCTTGCTGTCGGCCTGGCCGACAAACGGGATGCGTCCGCGGAACACCAGGTCTCCGGCGTACAGCACACCTTCATCGGGCATGAAGACCACCATGTCGTCGGGCGTGTGCGACGGCCCCACTGCCTTCAGCTGCAGGCGTGTGCCGCCGACCATCAGTTCGACGTCGCCGTCGAGCCATCGGTCGGCCGCCACCAACCGCGTCTCGGCGTCGATCCAGGGCGCGAGTTCCTGGCGGCTCGCCTGCAGCCGCAGCTGCGCCGTCTCGGAGTTGAGGTAGTCGAGGCCGCGGCGGTTGGCGAGGATGGTCGCTCCCGCCTGCTTGAACACCTGCAGGCCGTACACGTGATCGGCGTGGTAGTGCGTCAGCACGACGTGGCTCACCGGCTTGGGCGTGATGCGGCCGATCTGGCGCAGCAGCTCGCGCGCCAGCGCCGGCGAGCCGAGCGCGTCGATCACGACCACCGAGTCGTCGGTGACGATGAACCCGGCGTTGGAGATGAAGTTGGCATTGCGCGGCGAGCCGAGCGCCGACTCTCCCTGCACGAAATAGGCATGCGGGCTGACCTGCACGACCTTCATCGGTGGCAGGGGCGGCGCCGCCGCGGCGGCGATCGGCAGCGCCATCGCGGCGAGCCACACCATCGCCACGAAACGCCTCAGGCCGCTGCGCTTGAACACAGCGTCAAGGCTTCACGTACGCAAAACCCTGACGCTGCAGCTTGGTCACGCGCACCACGCCCGAGGGCACGAAGTCGGCCTCCTGCAGGAACTGCTCTCGTTTCAAGCTGCGGTTCTTCAGCGTGATCTCGCAGACCTCGAACTTCACGCCGCGTGCGGTCAAGGCCGACACCGGCCCGGCATAGGGGCTGTCGTTGCGGTCCTTCGCCCCCTCGAGCAGGAAGTCGACCCCTTCGCCATGGGTCACGAAGGTGAGCTTGGCGGTGGGGTCGACGTCGAGGTGGTTGCGGGCGTTGCGCAGGGCGGCGAGCGACTGAACCTTGCTGTCGGTGATGTGATAGACCACCTGGTCCTGCGCCCAGGCGGCATGCGCACTGCTCGCCAGCGCGGCAACGACGATGAGTTTCCGGATCATGACGAGCCTCCATTTCCGAGCAACCCCGGATTGCCTTGTACGCCGATCAGCCGCGGGGTGTTGAGCGTGCGCGGCGCCACGCGCGGGTGCGACTTCAGCCAGCCTTCGACCAGGTCCCACACCGGCTTGTTGCCGGCATGGCGGGCCTCTTCGGCCACCGGCGCCCAGCCAGCCACCTTGTACTTCTTGCCGGCCTCGATGGGCTTGCCGCCGAGCCGCATGTCCTGGATGCGCCGGCCCATCGCGGCGCCGGGTTCGCAGGCATAGGTGAGGCCGCCCACGCGCACCATATCCCCGCCCTGCTGGTAGTACGGATCGGGGTTGAACAGGTTGTCGCAGACGTCTTCGAGCACCGTCTTGATCGTCTCGCCGCTCATCTCGGTGACGGTGGCGTACGAGTAGGTCGTTGCCAGCTGGTCCATCAGCAGTTCTCGCGTGATGGTGTCGCCCGGCAGCAGCGTGGTGCCCCAGCGGAAGCCCGGCGAAAACGCGATCGGCGCGTCCTGCACTTCCATCAGCGCGTCGAGGATCAGCTGGTCCCAGCTGCCGTTGAAGTTGCCGCGTCGGTACAGCAGGCCGTCGGTCAGCGCGAGCTTCTCGCCGAGCCGCTCGGCGTACGGCGCGCGCAGCTTGTCGATCAGCGCCTGCATCGCCGGGTCGGCCGGCAGCTGGTTGGAGAACACCGGCAGCAGCCGGTAACGGAAGCCGCGCACCGCGCCGTTGGCGACATCGAAGTCCAGCACGCCGAGGAACTTGCCGTTCGAACCGGCGTTGGTCACGATGGTCTTGCCGCCGGGGTTGTCGACGATCACCGGCACCGGCACGCCGTCGTGCGTGTGGCCGCCGAGGATGGCGTCGATGCCGCGCACGCGGCTCGCCATCTTGAGGTCGACGTCCATGCCGTTGTGCGACAGCAGCACGACCAGCTTGGCGCCTTTGGCCCGCGCCTCGTCGACCACCGCCTGCATGTTCTCGTCCTGGATGCCGAAGCTCCAGTCGGCCACCATGTAGCGCGGGTTGGCGATCGGCGTGTACGGGAAGGCCTGGCCGACGATCGCGCAGCTGACGCCGTTGATCTCGCGCAGCACGTAGGGCTTGAACACCGGGTCGCCGAAATCGGTGGTCTTGACGTTCTGCGCGACGAACTCGATACGCCCTTTCAGCTCGCGCTCGACGATTTCCTTGACGCGGTCCTGGCCGTAGGTGAATTCCCAGTGGCCGGTCATCACGTCGACGCCGAGCAGCTTGCAGGCCTCGACCATGTCCTGGCCGTTCGTCCACAGCGAAGTCGCCGAGCCTTGCCAGGTGTCGCCGCCGTCGAGCAGCAGCGCGCCCGGGCGATTGGCCTTCAGCCGCTTGACGAGCGTGGCGAGGTGCGCGAAGCCCCCGACCTTGCCGTAGCGGCGCGC
>CAJPFZ010000314.1 GCA_905339355.1 Burkholderiaceae bacterium | reverse complement strand
TTCGATCACCCACTGTTCGTGCACCGCGGCCATGCGCCGGAACTGGCGCTTGCCGGCTGGCGTGAGCTGCACCGAAAAGGCCCGCCGGTCGTGCGGGTGCGGCGTGCGCTTGACGAGGCCTTCGGCTTCGAGCTGGTCGGTCACGCCGGTGACGTTGCCGCCGGTCACCATCAGCCGCTGCGACAGCTCGCCCATGGTCAGGCCGGCGGGTTCGCGCTCGAGCTGCGCCAGCAGGTCGAAACGCGGCAGCGTGGTCGCAAACTCGCTGCGCAGGCGGTTGCGCACCACCGATTCGACACGGGTGGTGCAGGCGAGCAGGCGCAGCCACAGTTTGAGCGCCTGGTGATGGTCGTCGATGACGCGCGACTCCAGGTCGCTGACGAGTTCTTCGCTCGGCACGGCGCTCACATCACCTCCCCGCCCGCCACCGCGATCGCCTGGCCGTTGATCGACGCCGATTCGCGGCCGCACAGCCAAGCCACCGTGTCGGCCACCTCCTCAGGTCGGACCAGCCGGCCCTGCGGATTGACGGACGCGAGCGCCGCACGGGCCTCGTCGGCGCCGCGCCCGGTCTTCTCGGCGATCTTCTCGACCGCACGATCGACGATCGCCGTGTCGGTGTAGCCGGGGCACACCGCGTTGACCGTCACGCCCCGGCGCGCGACCTCGAGCGCGAGCGAGCGCGTGAGGCCCAGCACCCCGTGCTTGGCGGCGCAGTAGGCGGCGACATAGGCGTAGCCCGTCAGCGCCGCCGTGCTCGCGACGTTGACGATGCGGCCGAAGCCGCGCTCGCACATGCCGGGCAGCACCTGCTGCGTGCAGAGGAACGCCCCGGTGAGGTTGACGTCGAGCAGGCGCTGCCACAGCGCGAGCGAGGTGCGCGTGAAGGGCGCGCTTTCCACTTCGCCGGCGTTGTTGATCAGGATGTCGATGGGAGCGAATTCGGCGGCGGTGTCGAAGGCCGATTGAACGCTGGCCGCGTCGGACACATCCGCCACGACGCAGCGCGCGTTGGCGAGCTGCAGCGATTGCAGGCGCTGCAGCGAACGGCCCATCAAGGTGACCTGCGCGCCCTCCTCAGCGAGCCTTGCGGCGATCGCCGCGCCGATGCCGCTGCCGCCGCCGGTGACCACCGCATGCAGGCCGTCCATGCTCACACCCCTTGCGCCAGATTGGCCTGCTCTTGCGGCGACAACCCCGCCGTCTGCGCCGCCAGCTGGCGCTCGCGTTCGAGGTTGCGCTCCAGCTGGTTCTTGCCCGCCAGGTACTGCACCGGCCAGTCGGCGCCCACGCCGCTGGTGTGGCCGATCTTGGCCGCCTCCAGCAGCGTCCAGGCCGGGTTGGCGAGGTGCGGCCGGGCGATCGCGCAGAGGTCGGCGCGGCCGGCCGCGATGATGCTGTTGACGTGGTCGGCCTCGAAGATCGCGCCCACTGCCATCGTCGCGATGCCGGCCTCGTTGCGGATCGCGTCGGCAAACGGCGTCTGGTACATGCGGCCGTAGACCGGCTGCTGCGCCTTGCTGACCTGGCCCGACGACACGTCGATCAGGTCCGCGCCGGCAGCCTTGAACGCCTGCGCGATCAGGATCGCGTCGTCCGCCGTGTTGCCGCCCTCCACCCAGTCGTGTGCCGAGATGCGCACCGACATCGGCTTGTCGTCGGGCCAGGCGGCCCGCATTGCCGCGAACACTTCGAGCGGCCAGCGCAGCCGGTTGCGCAGCGAGCCGCCGTAGTCGTCGGTGCGCTGGTTGGTCAGCGGCGAGAGGAAGGCCGACAGCAGGTAGCCATGCGCGCAATGCAGTTCGAGCCAGTCGAAACCGGCCGCGAGAGCGCGCTTCGTCGAGGCGACGAAGTCGGCCGTCACGCGGTCCATGTCGTCGCGCGTCATCGCACGCGACCAGGCGCTCACGCCGTCGACATACTGCTGCGGCGAGGCCGAGATCAGCGGCCAATTGCCCTCGTGCAGTGGCAGATCCTCGCCCTCCCACGGCACGCGGGTCGAGCCCTTCGGCCCCGCGTGGCCGAGCTGCAGCGCGATCTTCGCGGTGCTGCCGCTGTGCACGAAGTCCACGATGCGCTTCCACGCCATGGTCTGTTCGTCGTTCCACAAGCCGGTGCATCCGTGCGTGATGCGCGCGTCAGCCGTGGGGCAGGTCATCTCGGTGAACACGAGCCCCGCGCCGCCGAGCGCGCGCGCGCCCAGGTGCACCAGATGGTGGTCGGTGGGCATGCCGTCGACGGCGCTGTACTGCGCCATCGGCGAGACCACGACGCGGTTCTTCAGCGTGAGCCCGCGCAGGCGGAACGGCGTGAACATCGGCGGCACGCCGCCCGCCACGTCCAGGCCCGAGCGCTCGGCGATCCAGTGTTCGAACTCGCCCAGGTAGTCCGCATCGCGCTGGCGCAGGTTCTCGTGCGAGATGCGCTGCGAGCGTGTCAGCAGCGAATAGGCGAACTGCTCCGGTTCGAGCCTGGCGTGGCGCTCGACGTTCTCGAACCACTCGGTCGAGTTGCGCGCGGCGTTCTGGATCTTCAGCACCTCGACGCTGCGGCGCGCTTCGTAGGCCTGCAAGGCCGCGGGCAGGTCCGCCGGCTGCGCCTGCAGGCTGGTCGCGAGGTCGATCGCATCCTCGAACGCGAGCTTGGTGCCCGAGCCGATCGAGAAGTGCGCGGTATGCGCGGCGTCGCCCATCAGCACGACGGGCGTGCGGCCATCGGCGCCGCCGCGCGGATGGATCCAGGTCTTGCACACGACGCGCGGAAACCGTATCCATTGCGCCGAGCCGCGCAGGTGCGCCGCGTTCGACATCAGCGCGTGGCCGTCGAGGTAAGGCGCGAACAGCTTTTCGCAGAAGGCGATGCCCTCCTCCTTGCCCATGTCGGCCAGGCCGGCGGCACGCCACACGTCCTCGGGCGCTTCAACGATGAAGGTCGATGTGTTCTCGTCGAAACGGTAGGCGTGCGCCTGGAACCAGCCCCACTCGGTCTTCTCGAAGGCGAAGGTGAAGGCCTCGAACAGCTTGTGCGTGCCCAGCCAGACGAAGCGGCACTGGCGCAGGTCGATGTCGGGCTGGAAGGTGGCGGCGTACTTGCTGCGGATGCGGCTGTTCAGGCCGTCGGCCGCGATGATGAGGTCGGCATCGATCTCGGAGTCGTCGGTCACGTCGCATTCGAAGCGCAAGTCCACGCCGACTTCGGTGCAGCGCTGCTGCAGGATGTCCAGCAGCCGGCGCCGCCCGATGCCGCAGAAGCCGTGCCCCGACGAGCGGATGCGCCGACCCTGGAAATGCACGTCGATGTCGTCCCAGTGATTGAACGCGTCGAGGATCAGCGTCGCGCTCGGCGGGTCGGCGCGCTGCAGGGCCGACAGCGTCTGGTCGGAGAAGACGACGCCCCAGCCGAAGGTGTCGCCGGCGCGGTTGCGCTCGAGCACCGTCACGGTGTGCGAAGGGTCCTGCTTCTTCATCAGCAAGGCCAGGTACAGGCCGGCCGGACCTCCGCCGATGCAGGTGATGCGCATGGAACGAGCCTTCGGGAGCGAACGCAAGGCGCCCACTTTAGGTTGCGATATTTGAGATGTCAAATAAATGAAAACCCCGAGATCGGTGTGCGGAATAACCGACACCATGGGCGCGGCGGCGGTGCTAAGGTCGCCCTGCATGCCCAGTCCGGCGTGAGCACTTCGATACCTCAGTGCGAACGGATCGTGGTGTGCCACCACCCCCGTTCAAACCGAGGCCGCCACCAACTCCACTCAGACCGAGGCGTACCACCCACCCCGTTCAGGCTGAGGTATCGAAGCCCCGCCACCACCGATGAAGAGACTCTGGGACATCTCCCCGCCCATCGCGCCCGATTCGCCGCTGTTTCCGGGCGACGAGCCCTACGCGCAGCGCTGGACGGCGCGCATCGCTCCCGGCTGCCCGGTCAACCTGAGCGCGATCACCCTGTCTCCGCACATCGGCGCGCACGCCGATGCGCCGCTTCACTATGCCGATGGCGAACGCGCGATCGGCGCCGTCGACCTCGCGCCCTACCTCGGGCGCTGCCGCGTGATCCACGCCATCGGCCCTGCGCGCCTGATCCGCCCCGCGGACCTGGCCGCGGCGGGCGGCGATCTTCCGCCTCGGGTGCTCGTGCGCACCTGCGAGCGTGCGCCCACCGCCTGGTCCGATGAGTTCTCGTCCTTCGCGCCGGAGAGCATCGACTGGCTGGCGCAGCGCGGCGTCAAGCTGGTCGGCATCGACAGCCAGTCGGTCGACCCGGCCGACAGCAAGACGCTCGACAGCCATCACCGCCTGCTCGCCCACGACCTGCGGGTGCTGGAGAACCTGGTGCTCGACGACGTGCCCGCCGGCGACTACGAGCTGATCGCCCTGCCGCTCAAGCTGATGCAAGCCTGCGCGAGCCCCGTTCGCGCCGTGCTGCGCGAACTCTGACCGAACCGACGACATGAACAGACAAGCGTGTGACGCCCTCGACGCCGCCGACCCACTCGCCTCGCTGCGCGAGCAGTTCGAACTGCCCGAGGGCGTGATCTATCTCGACGGCAACTCGCTCGGCGTGCTGCCGCGTGCGGCCGCCGAGCGGGTGCAGCAGGTGGTGCGCGACGAGTGGGGTCGCGGCCTGATCCGCAGCTGGAACAGCGCCGGCTGGATCGACCTGCCGCAACGGGTGGGCGACAAGATCGGCCTGCTGATCGGAGCCGCCGCCGACGAGGTGGTCGTCGCCGATTCGACCTCGGTGAACCTGTTCAAGGTGCTGAGCGCGGCGCTCGATCTTCAGCGTGCGGACGCACCGCAGCGCAGCGTCATCGTCTCCGAGCGGCAGAACTTCCCCACCGACCTCTACATCGCCGAAAGCCTGGCGCGCGAGCGCGATCTGGAATTGAGGCTCGTGGACGCCGACGAGATCACCGCACAGCTCGACGACCAGCTCGCCGTGCTGATGCTGACCCACGTGAACTACCGCAGCGGCCGCATGCACGACATGGCGGCCCTGACCCGCCGCGCGCACGAGGCCGGCGCGCTGGTGGTGTGGGATCTCGCGCATTCGGCCGGCGCCGTGCCGGTGGACCTCAACGCGGCGGAAGCCGACTTCGCGGTGGGCTGCGGCTACAAGTACCTCAACGGCGGACCGGGCGCGCCGGCCTTCGCCTGGGCCCATGCACGCCACACCGCGCGCATGGACCGCGAGCAGATGTGGCAGCCGCTCGCGGGCTGGCTCGGCCATGCGGCGCCGTTCGAGTTCACTTCCCCCTACCGGCCCGCGCCCGGCATGGCGCGCTTCATCTGCGGCACGCCGCCGGTGATCTCGATGGCGGCGCTCGAGTGCGGCGTGGACACCGTGCTGGCCGCCAGTCCGTTCGGTGGCATGGCCGCATTGCGCGAGAAGTCGCTTGCCTTGACGGAACTCTTCATCCGGCTGGTCGAACAACGCTGCGCCGATCAGGGCCTCACGCTGCAGACGCCTCAAGAAGCCGGCCTGCGGGGCAGCCAGGTCAGCTTCGCGCGTGAGGACGGCGGCTACGCCATCATGCAGGCACTGATCGCGCGCGGCGTGATCGGCGACTTCCGCGCGCCGGACATTCTTCGTTTCGGCTTCACGCCGCTGTACACGCGGTTCATCGACGTGTGGGACGCCGTCGAGCATCTGCGCCAGGTGCTGGAAAGCGGAGAGTGGCGCGAGGCGAGATTCAACCAGCGGGCAGCCGTCACATGAGCGCAGACATGAGCACAGAGAAGATCGTCGCGGACGAAGGCGCGAAGCTCGACTTCAGCCGCGACATGAGCTACGCGGACTACCTGCACCTGGACGAGGTGTTGAACGCGCAGCATCCGCTGTCGCCCGAGCACAACGAGATGCTGTTCATCGTGCAGCACCAGACGAGCGAGCTGTGGATGAAGCTCATGCTGCACGAGCTCGCCGCCGCGGTGCAGTGCATCTCCAAGGATCAGCTCGGCAGCGCCTTCAAGATGCTGGCACGCGTGAGCAAGATCATGGAGCAGCTGGTGCATGCCTGGGACGTGCTCGCGACGATGACGCCGCCGGAGTACTCCGCGATCCGCCCCTACCTCAGCACCAGCAGCGGCTTCCAGAGCTGGCAGTACCGCTGCGTCGAGTTCATGCTCGGCAACAAGAACGCGGCGATGCTCAAGCCGCATGCGCACCGGCCCGAGGTGCTGGCGCGGGTGGAGGCGAGCTACCGCGCCCCCTCGCTGTACGACGAATCGCTGCGCCTGCTGGCGCGCCGCGGCCTGCACATCCCCGCAAGCCACCTCGAACGCGACTGGACGCAGCCCTACGTCTCCAACGACGAGGTCGAGCAGGCCTGGCTCGTGGCCTACCGCAACCCCGAGCAGCACTGGGACCTCTATCAGCTCGGAGAAGAACTCACCGACCTGGAAGACGCGTTTCGCCTCTGGCGCTTCAGGCACGTGACCACCGTCGAGCGCATCATCGGCTTCAAGCGCGGCACCGGCGGCACCAGCGGCGTGGGCTACCTGCGCAAGATGCTCGACGTGGTGCTGTTCCCCGAGATCTGGAAGCTGCGCACGGACCTGTGAACATGCTGCGCCGCGCGCCGCCCGCACCGCTGGCCCCGTTCATCGAGTGCCTTTGGTTCGCCGAACGCGAGGCGCTGCCGCACACACGCGAACGGGGCCTGCCCACCGGCTGCGCCGACATCGTCATCCCGCTGCTGCCGCGCCAGCACATCCTGCGCTACGACAGCGAAAGCGCCGCCGTGCCGCGGCGGCTGCGCGGCGGCGTGCTGCAGGGCCCGCACGACCGTGTGAGCGTGCGCGGCACGGAGGGGCCGTCGGCGGTGATCGGCGTGCACTTCCGGCCCGGTGGCGCGGCGGCATGGTTCGGCGGCGCCTTGCCGGAACTGCGCAACCGCACGCTGCCGCTCGACGAGCTGTGGGGCTGCGCGGCGTCCACGCTGCGCGACGAGCTGCAGAACGCGGGTACGCCGCAGGCGGCGCTGCAGCGCCTGGAGTCCCATTTGTTGCGCCGCCTGCATCGCGCGCCGTCCGCCGACACGATGGTGCTGCAGGCGATCGGCGCCCTGCAGCGCGATCCGACCCGCGCGCTCATCGACCCGGTGCAGCGCGCAAGCGGCTGCACGCCGGCGCAGTTCATTGGCCGCTTCGAACGCGCCGTGGGTCTCACGCCCAAGCGTTATGCGCGCGTGCTGCGTTTTCACTCGATGCTGCCGGTGCTGGTGCGCGCGGGGCCGCGCGACTGGGCCCAGATCGCGGTGGCGGCCGGCTACTTCGATCAGTCGCACCTGATCCACGAGTTCCGCCGCCTTTCCGGCCTGACGCCTGGCGCCTACCGGCCGGTGCAACCAGACCAGCCGACACACGTCGCGATCGCCAGCTGACCCATCAGCCCGTCATCCCGACGTTCGCCTGTCGTTCGCCGACGACGTGCATGCGGAAGGCCGAAAAAATCTCCAATACCCACGCTGCCACTCGCCGCTAGTCTTTCGCCCATGCGGAGCACGCCGCGCACAGACAAGGAGAACCGATGAACCAGCAGCAGACGACACCGACCATCCACGAGGTCTTTCCGTACCTGATGGTGCGCGACGCCAAGGCCGCCATCGCCTTCTACGGCGAGGTCTTCGGCGCCACCGAATTGTTCCGCCTGGTCGAGCCCTCGGGGCGCATCGGGCACGTCGAACTGCAACTCGGCCCCATCGTGCTGATGCTGTCGGAGGAGTACCCGGAGTACGGCATGGCGGCGCCGCAAGGCGAGACCAGCAACGGCTTCGTGATCCACCTGCACGTGAACAACGCCGACACCTTGGGTGAACGCGCCGTCGCCGCCGGCGCCACGATGATGAGCCCGCCCACCGACCAGTTCTACGGCGAACGCTCCTGCCGCATCCGCGACCCATTCGGCCACTTCTGGCTGCTGGGGCATTCGATCGAGAAGGTCACCCCGCAGGAGATGCAGCGGCGCTACACGGAAATGATGAGTGGCTGAGGGCGCCCGCCGTCAGCCCAGGTTCACCGGCACGAAGATGCGCTCGCCGTCGCGCTGCACCAGCAGCGCCACGCTCTTGGGCTTGCCGCCGAGCACGCCCTTCACCGTCTCCAGCGACTGAACCGGCCTGCCGTTGATGGCGATCAGCACGTCGCCCGGTTCGATGCCGGCGCGCGCCGCCGGGCCGCCGACCTGCTCGACCAGCATGCCTCGATCGACCTTGGCTTGCCGCCGTTCCTGCGGAGTCAGCGGCCGCAGCGCGAGCCCCAGCGGGTCGCCTGCGCCTGCCGGGTCGTTCTGCGCCGCCGCCCGAGGCGGCTCCTCGGCGCTGCCGAGCTTGACCTCGATGTTGCGCCAGGCACGGTCGCGCCATACCTTCAGCGTGACCCGCTCGCCGGGCGCCGACATGCCGATCACGCTCGACAGCTCGCCCGAGCGGCCGATGGCCTGGCCGTCCACCTGCGCGATCACGTCGCCCGACTTGAGCCCGGCGGCTGCAGCGGCACTGTTCGGCGCCACGCTCGCGACAAGCGCCCCTTCGGCGCGCGGCAGGCCGAAGGACTCGGCCAGCGCCTGGTTCAGCTCCTGCACCGTCACGCCGAGCCGCGCATGCTGCGCACGGCCGGTGGCCACGATCTGGTCTTTGACCTTCAGCGCCACGTCGATCGGGATCGCGAACGCGAGGCCCTGGTAGCCGCCCGACTGCGAGTAGATCTGCGCGTTGATGCCGATCACCTGGCCGCTGCCGTCGAACAGCGGGCCACCCGAGTTGCCCGGGTTCACCGCGGCATCGGTCTGGATGAAGGGCACCACCGCATCGCCCGGCAGCGAACGCCCCTTGGCGCTGACGATGCCCTGTGTCGCCGTCTGCTCCAGGCCGAAGGGCGAGCCGATCGCGAGCACCGGATCGCCGACCTCCACCTGTTTCGGGTTGCCCAGCCGCACGGTGGGCAGGTTCTTGGCGTCGATGCGCAGCACCGCGATGTCGGTCACCATGTCCGAGCCCAGCACCTTGGCGGTGAATTCGCGCCGATCGGAGAGCTTCACCGTGACGGCCTTGGCCTCGCGCACGACATGCGCATTGGTGAGGATGATGCCGTCCGGGCTGATGATGAAGCCCGACCCCTGGCCTCGAAACGGCACCGACGGCGCGCCGCGGCCGCGCCCCTGGAAGCCGGGCAAACCGCGGAAGAACTCGAAGAAGGGGTCGTTCTCGGCCCCGGGCGGCAGCCCGAAGTCTTCGGCGCTGGTGCGATGCATGCCTTCGACGTTGATCCCCACGACCGCGGGCCCCGCCTGCTTGACGATCGCGCGGTAGTTCGGCACCGCGGGCGCCAGCATCGGCACCGGCTCCGCTGGCACGACGGCGGACGCGGCCGCCGTGCCCGAGGTCGCCACGCCGGTCGTTTCGGGAGCGCTCGTGACCGGGGGCACCGGACTCGGCACCGTCTCGGCGGGGCCCTGCAGCGCCACCACCTCGGTGTCGCGCAGCGCGAACCAATCCGGGCGCAGGTGGTATGCCCCTGCGCCCGCCACCAGCAGCCCGCCTGCGATCAATGCAGTCGTCAATGGTTTCATCGCCAAGTCCTCGACAGCGTCTTCCAGATTGATGCTGAGCATTCCGTGTGCCCTTCAAGCTGAGGGCGGCGGTCGCGCAAGGCAACCCCGATGCCGGCAAGGTCATGCCAGGGCCGCACGCCGCCGCGCCCGGTATCCGGCGAGGCGTTATCGTGCGGGCTGCCTTCTGCCCGCCGCACCCGCACCCATGCCCAAAGTCCTGCGCAACACGCTGCTCTCCGCCCGCGACCTGCTGGTGACGGCGGGCCCGTTCATCCTGATCGCGCTGGCGCTGCTCGTGGTCGCCTATTTCGCGCTCGATCCGAACCCGCCGCGCAAGGTGGTGCTGGCCACCGGCCCCGAGCAGGGCGCCTACGCCGAGTTCGGCAAGCGCTATGCCGCCGCCCTGAAGCAGCGCGGCATCGACGTGCAGCTGCGCGCGACCCAGGGCGCGGCGGAGAACATGCGGCTGCTGCTCGACCCGGCGTCGGGTGTGGACCTCGCCTTCCTGCAGGGCGGGGCCGGCGAACGTGCGCGCAGCCAGGCCGACGCCGACGCGATTACCTCGCTCGGCAGCCTGTTCTATGAACCGGTGTGGCTGTTCTACCGCGAGGAATCGATGCGGCGGCTCGCCAAGACCGACCAGCTCGCGAGCCTCACGCAGCTGGCGGGCTGGAAGTTCAACATCGGCGCGCGCGGCAGCGGCGCGCCCAACCTGATGCGCAAGATGCTCGAGGCCAACCAGGTCGACCTCGAGAGCCTCACGATCACCCGGCTGGAACCGACGCCGGCGGTGATGGCGTTGCTCAACGGCGAGATCGACGCGCTGGTGTTCGTCTCGGCGCCCGAGTCGCTGCTCGTGCAGATGCTGCTGCAGACGCCGGGGGTGAAGCTGTTCGACTTCGCCCAGGCCGAGGCCTATTCACGGCGCTTTCCGTTCACGAGCCCGGTCACGCTGCCGCGCGGCGTGGTCGACCTCGCGAAGGACGTGCCGCCCACCGACATGCGGCTCGTGGCCCCCACGGCAACGCTCGCGGCGCAGCGCGACACGCATCCGGCCTTGCTGCAGCTGTTCGTGCAGGCGGCCCACGGCGTGCACAGCGAAGCCGGGTGGTTCCAGCGCAAGGGCGAATTCCCGAGCGCGAAGAACACCGAGCTGCCGCTGTCGAAAGAAGCCGAACGCTTCTACCGCACCGGGCCGCCGCTGCTGCAACACTACCTGCCGTTCTGGCTGGCGAATCTCATCGATCGCATGTGGGTTGCGCTGGTGTCGATCATCGCGATCCTGATTCCGATGTCGCGCATCGTGCCGCCGCTCTACGAATTCCGCATCCGCTCGCGCATCTTCCGCTGGTACGGCCAGCTGCGGACGGTCGAAGACGGCATCGGCGAACAGTCCGCCGACGAGCTGCTGCAGGAGCTTTCACGCATCGAGTCGCGTGTCGAACAAGTCACCGTGCCGCTCAGCTATGCCGACGAGCTTTACGCGCTGCGCAGCCACATCAACCTCGTTCGGCGGCGCGTGCAACAGGATCAGGAGAGCAGTGAATGAGTTCGGGCAAACCGGCGGTGGTGGTCATCGGCTGCGGCTTCGGTGGCTTGGAGGCCGTGCGCGCGCTGTCGAAGGCCGAGGTCGAAATCACGCTCGTGGACCGCACGAACCACCACCTGTTCCAGCCGCTGCTGTACCAGGTGGCGACGGCCGGCCTGAGCGCCCCTGCCGTCAGCGCGCCGATCCGCCACACCCTGCGGCCGGAAATGCGCCGCGGCAACCTGACCGTGCTGCAAGCCGAGGTGACCGGCGTCGACACAGCGGGGCGCCGCGTACTGCTCGAAGGCGGCGACGCCCTGCCCTACGACCACCTGATCGTCGCTGCCGGCGCCACGCACAGCTACTTCGGCCATGACGACTGGGCACCGCATGCGCCGGGCCTGAAGACGCTGGCCGATGCCTTCGCGATCCGCGCCAGGGTGATCGGCGCTTTCGAACGCGCCGAGCGTTTCGCGAGCGACGCCGAGCGCGAACCGTGGATGAACTTCGTCGTCATCGGCGGTGGGCCGACCGGCGTCGAGATGGCCGGCACGATGATCGAATTCGCGCAGCACACGCTGCCGATGGAGTTTCGCCGCATCGATTCGACCCGCGCGCGTGTCGTGCTGCTCGAAGGCTCCGAGCGGGTGCTGGGCAGCTTCGTGCCGCAGCTGTCGGAGAAGGCCCGCCGGCAGCTCGCGCGGCTCGGCGTCGATGTGCGCACCGGCGCGCGCGTCACCGCCATCGATGCCGACGGCGTGACCTACGAAACGCGCGAAGGCGGCGGCACGGTGTCGCACCGCGTGCGCAGCAAGACCGTCATCTGGGCCGCCGGCGTGGCCGGCGTGCCGCTGGGGCGGGCACTCGCCGAGCGCACCGGCGCCACGCTGGACCGCGCCGGACGCCTCGTCGTCGAGCCCGACCTGAGCCTGCCCGGCCACCCGGAGATCGCCGTCATCGGCGACCTGGCGTCGGCCAGAAGCCACGGCAAGGGCGAACCCACGCCGGTGCCCGGCGTCAGCCCCGCAGCCAAGCAGATGGGCCGCACGGCGGCGGCGAACCTCAAGCGCCGGCTGCGCGGCGAGCCGACGCGGCCCTTCCGCTACATCGACTACGGCAACCTCGCCACGATCGGACGCAAGGCTGCGGTCGTCGACCTGAGCGTGCCCCGACTCGGCGCCCTGCGCTTCTCCGGCCTGCCCGCATGGCTGTTCTGGCTGTTCGCCCACATCTACTTCCTGATCGGCTTTCGCAACCGGCTGATCGTGATGATCGACTGGGCCTGGGCCTACTGGACCTACGAGCGCCATGCACGGGTGGTGGCGGAGC
>CAJPFZ010000313.1 GCA_905339355.1 Burkholderiaceae bacterium | reverse complement strand
CCGACGTATTCCGCAAGCCCCTTGGGCCGCAGCGCCCGCTCGATCGCCTCTTCGTTGGGCGAAGCCGGCGCCGCGCTGACCACCCGCGGCGCGGAGGAAGGGAAATCATCGGTCTGAATGCTCATTGGCGGGCATTATCGGGCGCCGGCCGACTGTGCGTCGGGCACAATTCGCGGATGTCCGCTCGTTCCTGGTCATCGCGATTCGCCCTGTGGGCAGCCGCCTTCGCGCTGCTGCTGAAGGCGGCGGCGCCGATGCTCGCGAGCACCGCCGCCGGTCTGCAGAACGTGGCGGTCGGCGAGATCTGCAGCGTCCACGGCGTTTCGCTGCCGTCCGCGACGCAGAAGCCGGACGTGGGCGAGCAGCCGGGCGAGCATGGCACGCCGTCGCCTGCCGACGACCACTGCGCGCTGGCTGCGCTGGCCGTGCTGGCGGCGGCGAGCGAGCCGTCCCTGACGGTGGGTCTGCCGTCTGTCTGGAGCGGCTTGCTGCCGCCCGACGCGCAGGAAGCGCCTCGCGAGAGCGCCTGGACCGCGGCCCAGCCGCGCGGACCACCCCGAGCCTGATTCCCGCGTACCCGATCGTCGCCGCATCTCGCCCTCGCCGGTGAGGCGGCGCTCGGTGGTCGGCCGCGCGTCGCGCGCCCGAGCCACGCCATTTCAACGGAATTCGACACGCATGAATCAAAGGTCACGCGGCGCCTTGCGCCGCACCGTGTCCGGGCTTTCCCTGTTCGCCTGCGGTTGGCAGGCGCTCGCTCAAGGGGTTGCCACCGACACGCAATTGCCCGCCGTCCTGGTGACAGCGCAGGCGGCGCGCAGTGGGCTCGCCGCGCCAAGCAGCAGCGCCAGCAGGACTGCCGCTGAACTGCGCCAGCAGAACCTCGTCAATCCGGAAGACGCGCTGCAGTACGTTCCTGGCACGACGATGCGCAAGCGCTACATCGGCGACCGCAACGCACTGATGGGCGGGCGCAGCTTCGGCACGCTGCAGCCGTCGCGCGCCCTGGTCTATGTCGACGGCTACCTCATCAGCAACTTCCTCGGCCGCTTCGATGCGCCGCGCTGGAACATGGTCTCGCCCGAGGCGATCGAACGGGTGGACGTGCTGTACGGCCCCTATTCCGCGCTGTTTCCCGGCAACTCCATCGGCACCACAGTGGCGCTGACGCAGCGCGTGCCGCGCGGCTTCGAGGCGTCGGCCCGCGTGACCGGCTACCGCCAGCGCTTCTCGCAGTACGGATCTGGCGGCGACTACGACGGCCACCAGCTGTCGGCCCGCGTCGGCCACCGCCTGCCATCGGGCCTGTGGTTCACCGCCGACGTGAACCACCAGAACTCGACCTCGCAGCCGATGCAGTACTTCGCACGCAGCGCCAACGCGGCAGGCGCCTTCCCGACCGTGGTCGGCAGCGCCACGACGGTGAGCGGCATCGTCTACGACACCGACCCCAAGGGCCTTCGCCGTGCGGTTTTCGGTGCGAGCGGCGGCGCCATCGATCACACGCTGCAAGACACGCTGAACTTGCGGGCGGGGTATCGCCTCACGTCGGAGCTGGAGGCCAGCATGCAGGCTGCTTGGTGGCGCAACCAGACGCAGACACGCAACCAGAGTTTCCTGCGCGACGCCACCGGCGCGACCGTCTGGCAGGGCGTGGTCAGCGATGGCATCAACCGCTTCAGCATTCCCGCCAGCGCCTTCGCGCCGTCCTTGCGCGACGAGCGGCACCGGCAGCTCGGCGCCACGCTGAAGACCCGCCGCGAAGCGGGCTGGAACATGTCGCTCGTCGTCTCCGACTACCGCATCCTCGACGACCGCGACCGGCAGGCCGACAACCCCGAGCCGATCGCGGCAATCGGCGGCGCCGGCAGCGTGACACAACGCGGCGGCACCGGCTGGAACACCATGGAACTGCAAGCCACCTGGGCACCGGCGGCGGGCGACTGGACCGGCGGCCGCCACGCGCTGGCCTTCGGTCTGCACCGCAATGACTACCGGCTCGACAACACCGTCGAGGCGGTGAGCGCGCTCGGCGACTGGCGACGCGACGGGGGCGCGATCTCGCAGTTCTACCGCGGCCGCACCGAGGTTCTCGCGGCCTACGTGCAGGATGCCTGGCGGCTGCACGACGACTGGACGTTCACGCTGGGCTGGCGCGAGGAGCGCTTCCGCACTTTCGAGGGCAGCCAGTTCGGCGACGGCTTCACGCAGGCTTATGCCGCGCGGCGTCTTGCTGGCCGGTCGCCAAAGCTGGCGCTGGTCTGGCACGTGAGCGACGATTTGCTGCTCAGGCTCAGCGCGGGTCGCGGCGTGCGCTTTCCCAACGTCGAGGAGCTGTACAACGGCACCGTGACCTCGACCAGTCAGACGCTGTCCGATCCGAACTTGCAGGCCGAAACCTCCGACGCGCTCGAGTGGAGCGCGGAGCAGCAGTGGGCGAGCCATCGACTGCGCGTGTCGCTGTTCCACGACGACGTCAAGGATGCGATCCTGCGCCAATCCACCACCGACCCGACGGTGTGCCAGGCCAGCAGCGTCACCGCCACCAGCTACGCGTGCGTACAGAACGTCGACCGGGTGAAGACCACCGGCATCGAACTGGCGTGGCAGGCACAAGACCTGTTCCTGCGCGGGCTGGACCTGGATGCGAGCGCCGGCTACACCGCGCGCAGCAAGGTCGTGGCCAATCGGCGCGATCCGGCGATGGTAGGAAAATGGTGGCTGCGCGTCCCGCGCGTTCGTGCCACCTTGCAGGCGAGCTACCGGCCGGACGAGCGCTGGATGTTCAGCGCCGGCTGGCGCCATCAGGGCCGCGCCCACGGCGACACCTACAACCTGGACGTCAACCCCGACGTCTATGGCGGCATCTCCTCGTTCGACAGCGTCGACCTGCGCGCCAGCCGCAAGCTGACGCCGACGCTGGAGCTCGCACTGGGCGTGGACAACGTCGGCGACACACGTGCCTACCAGGCCCATCCCTACCCCGGCCGCACGCTCTTCACCGAGCTGCGCGCGAGCCACTGACATGCGCCGCCGACACCAGGTTCAACGATGGCTCGGGGCCGTGCTCCTGGGCTGCACGCTGGCCGCCGCCGTCGCGTCGCAGGAGGCGGCGACGGCGCCTCGCAAGCGGCCGCCGCCGCTCGGCATGAGCGCCGCCTTCTCGCCCGACGGTGCGTTGTGGATCGTCGCGCTGGACGAGCAGCGACGCCTGTTCGTCCAGCAAAGCGGCGACGAAGGCCGCAGCTGGGGCCAACCGCGTGTGCTCGCCACTGGCGACGACGCGATTGCCGCCGACGGCGAGAACCGCCCCAAACTCGCGTTCGGCTCGCAGGGGATGGTGATCGTCAGCTACACCCAACCGCTGTCCAAGCCCTACACCGGCCAGGTCCGGATGCTTCGCTCGGCCGACGGGGGGCGCAGCTTCTCCGCCCCGTTCACCGTGCACGCCGATCGCCAGCTGATCACGCATCGCTTCGAGTCGGTGGCGTTCGACGCCAAGGGCACGCTGCACACGCTGTGGATCGACAAGCGCGACCTGGCTGCCGGCACGTCGACACGCGGCGCGGCGATCTATCGCAACGAATCGAACGACGGCGGGCGCAGCTTCGGGCCTGACCTTCGGCTGGCCGCCCACAGCTGCGAGTGCTGCCGAATCGCGCTCGCGCCGTCGCCGGACGGCGGCATCGTCGCGATGTGGCGCCATGTCTTCGAGCCGAACGAGCGCGACCACGCCTTTGCGCGAGTCGCCGCGGCATCCGTGCCGCAGGCGGACCCGGTGCGCGCGACACATGACCGCTGGGCGATCGATGCCTGCCCGCACCACGGTCCCGGGCTCGCACCGGCTGCGGGCGGTGGCTACCACGCGGTGTGGTTCGGCGTGCGTGACGGCCAGGCGCGGGTGCGCGTCGGCCGGCTCGGCCCGGACGGCTCGCCGCGCGGCGAAGCGACGGCGCTGCCCGACGATCGCGCGGAACATGCCGACGTGGCGAGCGCCGGGGCACATCTGGCGATCGCCTGGCGCAGCTTCGACGGGCAGGCGACGCGCTGGCGTGCCTGGCTGTCGAGAGATGACGGTGCCAGCTTCGTCCTTCGAGAACTCGGCGAAGCCGTCGAGGACAACGACCACCCGCGTCTGGCCGTTGATGGCCGGCGCATCATTGCGCTTTGGCGCACCACGAAAGGAGTCCGTGTTGAACGCCTTTTCCCGTAGCCTGCGGGCCATGCTGGCCGCCGCGGTGCTGGCGGTTCCAGCGGCCGGCGCCGCGCCGCGTGCCGTCGAGAGCTTCGACGTATCGACTTGGCCGACGCTCACGCAAATGCGCCGCCCGGCGGCGGTGGTGTTCACGACCACCGACTGCACCCATTGCCCGGCGGTGATTACCCACCTCGCCGCCGAAATCCAACGCCTGGCGTTCGATGGCTCCCTGTACGTTGTCGTGATGGACGGGGAGCCCGACGTCGCCACCCATCCGCACTATCAGGTCGCCGACCGGCTGTTCGTATTCGCAGGGCAAGGCCACCGCATTCGCCACACCGTCGATCCTGGCTGGCGCGGCATGACTCCCTACGTCGCGCTGCTGTCGCCCGGCCATCCCATCGTCTGGGTGCTTGGCCGGCCGTCGCCGGACCAGCTGCGCGCGTGGACGTCCGGCGCGGCGCCGGCCATCGGCAAATGAACTTCTCCACTCAAAGGAAGCCCCCCATGAAACAACTTCGACTCATCGTTTCCCTCGCCGCGCTGATCTTGGCGACGGCCACTCAGGCCCAAGGCGTCAAGGCCGGCGCCATCCAGATCGATCGCGCGTACGCGCGCGCCAC
>CAJPFZ010000312.1 GCA_905339355.1 Burkholderiaceae bacterium | reverse complement strand
GGCAGCAACGACAACGTGGTGCTCGACCTGTCGCAGACCGAGCCAGCCGGCGGCTGGGCGGCCGTGCCGCCGCTCGTGAACCGCGAGGACGCGGTGATCTACGAGATGCACGTGCGCGATTTCACCATCGACGCGAGTTCGGGCGTCGATGCGGCCAGGCGCGGCAAGTTCCTCGGCATGGTGCAGCCCGGCACCACCGTCAATGGCAGCACCAAGACCGGCATCGACCACCTGGTCGAGCTGGGCGTCACGCACGTGCAGATCCTGCCGTTCTACGACTTCGCCTCGTGCTCGCCGGCCGACGTGGCAGCCGACCCCAACTGCTACAACTGGGGCTACGACCCGGCCAACTTCAACGTGCCGGAAGAGTGGTATTCGATGACACCGGCCGACCCGGTGAACCGCGTGCGCGAACTCAAGACCATGGTCAACGAGTTCCACAAGCGCGGCATCCGCGTGGTGATGGACGTGGTCTACAACCACAGCTTCGCCAAGGAGATGTTCCAGGGCATCAGCGGCCAGTACTACACCGCGACCGACCTCTCCGGCACCGGCAACTCGATCAACAGCGGCGTGCCCATGGTGTCACGCATGATCCGCGACTCGCTCGAGTACTGGGCCCGCGAGTACCGCATCGACGGCTTCCGCTTCGATCTCGTCGGCGTGTTCCACACGGCCGCGGTCGGCGACTGGGCGCGCACCCTGAACACCAGCTTCCCCGGCCGCAACCTGCTCATCTACGGCGAGCCGTGGAACGGCTTTGCCGCCGACGCAGAGGAATCGCAGAAGGTGCGCCTGGGCACCGTGGGCACGCTCGTCGATGCGCACGTTGGCGTGTTCAACTCCAAGTTCCGCGAGGCGCTCAAGGGCAGCAGCGACAACGGCAACGCCGGCGGCCTGATCTTCGCCCAAGGCGGCACCTGGGGCTCCGGCCCGCTCGGACCGATCTCGGCCGGGAACAAGGCGTCGATTCGCTTCGCGAACCAGGGCGGAGCCCTGCCCGACCTGTGGGACCCGATGTTCGCGCTCGACCCGGAGCAGAGCATCAACTACGTCGACGCGCACGACAACCTGTGCCTGAACGACAAGGTCGAGGCCTGGGCACAGGCCGAGGCCGCGCGCAGCGGCTACGTGGCGAGCGCCGGACACAAGCGCCGCATCCAGGAGTACGCGATGGCCGCGGTTCTGCTGGCGCAAGGCGTGCCCTTCCTGCACGGCGGCAGCGAAATGCTGCGCACCAAGTTCGGCGACCACAACAGCTACCGCTCACCGGATTCGGTCAACAAGATCCGCTGGAACTGGAAGGTCGACAACCGTGCCACCTTCGACTACGTGAAGGCCCTGATCGCGCTGCGCCGCGCGCACCCCGGCCTGCGCATGACGAGCTGGTCGCAGGTCAACGCCAACGTCCAGTCCAACCAGGCCAGCAAGGATCTGATCGTGACGAGCATCAACGGCGCCGCCGCCGGCGACGGCTGGAGCGAGATGCTGATGATCCAGAACTCCGGCGGCAACATCGCCTACCCGCTGCCGGCCGGCACCTGGAACGTCATCGTCGAGAAATCCGCCGTCAACGCGGCGCCGCGCCAAGTCAGCGGCAGCGTGACCGCCGAGGGGACCGCCACCACCCTGCTCTCCCGGTAGTCCCTGCCACGCGCCGCACCGGCGGCCCGTGGCGGTACGCCGAGCGATCGCCGTCATCCCGGCATTTGCGCGTAGTCGATCACCAGCACGTCGTCGAGCACGGGTTTCAGCTGCGCAACGAAAGCGTCGTGAGCCGGATGCGGCAGGTAGGCGTCTCGCCCGGCCTCGTCGTCGAAGCTCAGCAGGAAGCTGTGCGTGAAGCCCTTGGACAGGCCCTCGGGGCTGACGTTGGTGCCCCATTCGAGATCGCGCACGCTGTCGATCTGCGGCCGCAAGGCGCAGAACGCGCGCTCGATGGCAGCGATCTCGGTGGCGGTGGCGCTGGGCTTGAAACGCAACAGCACGAGATGGCGCAAGGTCATGTTCTGATCCAGACAGGAGTCGTTCTTGTGCCGCGCGCAGACTGCAAGCAGCGCGGCGAAGTGTAGGCTCCGTCGCCTCAGACCAGCTTGAACGGCAGTTCGCGCAACGTCTTCCCGGTCAGCTGTGCAATGGCGTTCGCAAAGGCCGGCGCGAGCGGCGGCAGGCCCGGCTCGCCCATGCCCGTGGGCGGATCATTGCTCGGCACGATGTGCACTTCGATCCGCGGCATCTGCGACATGCGCGCGACGGTGTAGTCGGCGAAACTGCTTTGTTGCACGACGCCGTTCTTCAAGGTGATGGCCGCGCCGGGCAGCGTTGTGGACAGCGCCATCAGCGCCGCCCCCTGCACCTGCGCTTCCACCGCCAGCGGGTTGACGGCGATATTGCAGTGAACGCCTGCCGTCACCTTGTGAAGCACCGGCTGGCCATCGGCCATCGACGCCTCGACCACGTAAGCGACCACCGACCCGAAGGACTCATGCACCGCCACGCCGTACGCCCGCCCCTTGGGCAAGGTCTGCTTGCCGTAGCCCGACTTCTGCACCGCGAGGTCGAGCGCCGCGAGGTGGCGCTTGTGCTTGGGGTCGATCAGGCTGCGCCGATATGCCACCGGGTCCTGCCCGACGCTGCGCGCGATCTCGTCGACCAGCGTTTCCATCACGAACGCCGTGTGGGTATGGCCCACCGAGCGCCACCACAGCACCGGCACATTGACCTTGGGGTGGTGCACATCGAGCGCCAGCGGGATCCGGTACGGCGTGTCGGCCACGCCCTCGACGGTGACCGAATCGACGCCGTTCTTCACCATGAACTTCTCGAACGGCGTGCCCATCAGGATCGACTGGCCCACGATGGTGTGCTTCCAGCCCAGCACGTTGCCGCGGTCGTCATAGCCGATGTCGACGCGGTGCACATGCATCGGGCGGTAGTAGCCGCCGCGGATGTCGTCTTCGCGGCTCCACACGACCTTGAGCGGCCCGCCCGCACCGGCGGCCTTCCAGGCCTTGGCAATGCGCGCCGCTTCGACGAGGTAGTCGGAACTCGGCACGGCGCGCCGGCCGAAGCCGCCGCCGGCCATCATGGTGGTGAGCTGAACCTGCTCGGGCTTCAAGCCCAGCGTGGCGGCGACGCTCATCTGGTCGATGGTCTGGAACTGCGAGCCGGCCCACACCCTGCAGCTCGTGCCGTCGAAGTCGATCAGGCAGTTCAGCGGCTCCATCGGCGCATGCGCGAGATAGGGGAAGCTGAACTCGGCGCTGATCTTCTTCGGCGCATCGGCGAGTTTCGAGGTGTCGCCTTCGCGGGCCTTGATGCCCGGCTGCACGGCGAGGGTCTTGTACTGCGCGAGCAGCTGCTCGGTGTCGACCTTCTCGACGCCGTCGGTGTTCCACGTCACCTGCAGCGCGTCGCGCCCCTGCTTGGCGGGCCAGAACCCATCGGCCACCACGGCGAGGCCGCTCGCCCCGCGGTCGAGATCGACCTGCAGCACGTCGGCCACGCCCTTGATCGACTTGGCGCGGCTCGCATCGAAGCTCGCGACCTTTGCGCCGAACACCGGCGGACGCAGCACGAGCACCGTCTTCATGCCATCGACACGCGCGTCGATGCCGAATTGCTGCTGGCCGCTGGCCTTGGCCTGCGCGTCGAGCCGGCGCATGCGCTTGCCGATGATCTTGAACTGCTTCGGATCCTTCAGCGTCACCTTCTCCGGCACCGGCTGCTTCATCGCCTCGGCGGCGAGCTCTCCGAAGCCGGCCCGCTTGCCGCCGGCCGTGACCACACCGCCCGCGACCTTGCACGCCGACGGCGCGACGCCGAACTTCTGCGCCGCCGCGGCCACCAGCATCGCGCGGGTGCGCGCCCCGAGTTCGCGGTATTGCTGCCACGAGTGCGCGGTGGCGCTCGATCCGCCGGTCATCTGGATGTGGAAGTTGGGGTCCTTGTAGGGCTCCGCAGCCGGCGCGAGCTGGCCGCGCACCTTGGACCAGTCCGCATCCAGCTCCTCGGCCACCAGCATCGGCAGGCCGGTGATCACGCCCTGGCCGAAGTCCAGACGGTTGACCATCACGGTCACGATGCCCGCCGTGTCGATGCTGACGAAGGCCGACGGCGACTGATGCGGCGCCAACCCGCCCTCGGCCGGCGCGGCCTGCGCCGCCGCGGCCGAGGCCAGTGGCAGCACGCCGAGAGCGAAGCCGCTGCCGGCGCCGAGCTTGAGGAACTGCCTGCGGTCGAGCGGGGCCTGAGCGGCAGGCAGCCGCGCGGCACCGCCGGCACGGGTCATCAGTTGTTCGTAGTTCATGGCGTGCTCCTCAAGCCAGTGCCTTCGCCGCGTCGTGGATCGCCGCGCGGATGCGGGTGTAGGTGCCACAGCGGCAGATGTTGCCGGCCATCGCGCCGTCGATCTCGGCATCGCTCGGCTTCTTGTTGGCGCGCAGCAGCGCCGCGGCGCTCATGATCTGGCCGCTCTGGCAGTAGCCGCACTGCGCCACGTCGTGCTTGACCCAGGCGGCCTGCACGGCCTTGCCGACCCTGTCGGCGGCCACGCCCTCGATCGTGGTGATCTTCTGCCCGGCGGCGGCCGAGATCGGCGTGGTGCAGCTTCGGATCGGCTGGCCGTTCAAGTGCACGACGCAGGCGCCGCACACCGACACGCCGCAGCCGAACTTCGTGCCCGTCAGCTGCAGGTGGTCGCGCAGCGCCCACAGCAGCGGCGTGGAAGGATCGGCATCGACGGTCATCGCCTTGCCGTTGACGGTGAGCGAGGTCATGAGATGGCTCCTCCTGAATGGCGCCGTTGGGGGGACAGCATGGTCACGAAGACCGCGATCTTCGCCGAGTGAACACACGAAACAAGCGGCGATGCTGCAACTCAGTGTTTCGATCAAGAGAACGATGGGGCAACCGGCCACGCGGCGTGCGCTTGCCGCGCCGATCAGGGCCCGAGTTCCGAAAGCAGCGCCACGACGTCGGTCTGCGCCGCTTCCAAGACGGCGCGAACACGCCCGATGCGTTCCATGCCGAACCGGTGCACCAGCTGAACCCTG
>CAJPFZ010000311.1 GCA_905339355.1 Burkholderiaceae bacterium | reverse complement strand
CCACTGTCGACGATCACGCTCGTCTCGTCGCCGAACGCGATCAGCCGCGTCGGCTCGAAGCTCTCGACCTGTTCGCCCCCGCCGCCACAGGCCGTCAGCAGCAGCGCCGCGGTGACCCAACCGGCCGCATGGCGCATCGCAGCGTGCAATCGAACTCCCCTGAACATCATGGACTCTCCGGAAACGTGGATGGTGGATCGAAGCGTCAGGCCGCGGCGGCGCGGCGCAGGCGGTCCCGCACGCCTTCCCATTCGGGAGCGGCCGGCGGTTCCTCGACCCAGATGAGCTGCACGCCTTCGTCGTCGAACGCACGCAGCACGGAAAACAGCTCGTGGGCCGCGTCGGCGGCCCGCTGCGGCATCAGGCGGTGGCGCAGCCCCGCCCCCGCTTGCACGCCGGCAGGCAGGGGCCCCGAATATACCGCCAGCGGCAGCGCCGAGCCCGCGAGCAGCCGCAATGCCGAGTGCAGCTCGCGCGTGGGCATCAAGCGCAGGCGAGCCCGTGGCGCATAGTGCGATTCGAGCGTGCCCGAGGCGCGCGGGGCGGCACCGTCCGGCTCGCGCAGCGGCTCGCCGGCGGCCGCCTCGATCTGCGCGCGGGTGAGCACGCCGGGGCGCAGCAGCACCGGATGCCCGCTCGTGCAGTCGACGATGCTCGATTCGATGCCGACATCGCAGGGCCCGCCTTCGAGCACCATCAGCGTGTCGCCGAACTCCGCCGCCACATGCTCGGCGCGTGTCGGGCTGATGCGACCGAAACGATTCGCGCTCGGCGCCGCCACGCCCGGCACGCCGGTCGAGCGCGCTGCCTTCAGCAAGGCACGCGCCACCGGATGCGACGGGCAGCGCAATCCGATGCTCGACTGTCCGCCCGCCGCCGAACTCGCGACACCTGCGGCGCGCCGCACGATGATCGTCAGCGGCCCGGGCCAGAACGCGGCAACCAGCCGCACCGCCACCGGCGGCACCTCAGAAGCGAAGCCGCGCACGCTGTCGGCGTCGGCCACGTGAACGATCAAGGGGTGGTCGGCCGGGCGGCCCTTGGCCTCGAACACCTTGGCCACCGCCGCATCGTCATCGGCACGTGCGCCGAGCCCGTAGACCGTCTCGGTCGGAAAGGCCACCAGCTCGCCGGCGGCGAGTTCTGCGGCCGCTCGTTCGATGACCGCGGGGTCGGTGCCGTCGAGAATCACGCGGATCGCCTCTCGAGCACTCAGAACGGCGCCAAGCCAAGCAGCTGCGAGGCCTGCAGCGCCGTCGCTCGCGCCTGCTCGGCGCTGCTCGCCGTGACGGTCAGGTGCCCCATCTTGCGGCCGGGGCGCGCGCTGGTCTTGCCATACAGATGCAGATGGGTGCCGGGCAGCGCCAGCACCTCGCGCCAGGGCGGCGCGACCTCGCGCTCGCCGCCCTCGCGGAACCAGAGGTCGCCCAACAGGTTGAGCATCACCGCCGGCGAATGCAGCCTCGGGGCAACGAGCGGCGCGCCGGTCATTGCGCGCACTTGCAGTTCGAACTGCGACACGTCGCAGGCGTCGATGCTGTAGTGGCCCGAGTTGTGCGGTCGCGGCGCCATCTCGTTGGCGACCACCGCCCCGTCGGCCAGCACGAAGAACTCGACGCACAGCACGCCGACGTAACCCATCGCCGACGCAATGCGCTCGGCCGCGTCGACGGCACGCAGCTGCACCGCCGCTGTCACGTCGGGCGCCGGCACCTGCGTGA
The DNA here is from genome assembly GCA_905339355.1 of Burkholderiaceae bacterium. GTDB lineage: Bacteria > Pseudomonadota > Gammaproteobacteria > Burkholderiales > Burkholderiaceae_C > Albitalea. The sequence goes on along the minus strand of CAJPFZ010000311.1, from coordinate 2,954 downwards.
CGGCGAGGATGCCGTCGCGATGCAGGTTCTGCTGCAGCGGGAAGTGAACCACCTGGCCTTGCGCCGACCGGGCCACGATGACGCTCACCTCGTAGGCCAGCGGCAGCATCTTCTCCAGCACGCACGGCGCGTGTTGCAGCGCCGCCCACGCCGCGGCCAGGTCGGCTCGGCTGCGCACCCGCGCCTGGCCCTTGCCGTCATAGCCCAGGCGCGCGGTCTTCAGGATGCCAGGCAGCAAGTCGTCACCGACCGCGGCCAGCTGCTCGGGCGTTTCGATCAGCGCATGCGGCGCGCAGGGCACGCCGCACGCTGCGAAGTGCGCCTTCTCGGCGGCGCGGTCCTGGCAAATGGAGACGGCCGCCGCTGCCGGAGCGACTGGCCGCGATCGGGCCAGTGTCGCGAGCGCCGAGGCCGGCACGTTTTCGAACTCGGTCGTGATCGCCGCGCTGAGCTGCGCCAGCTCGGCCAAGCCGCCAGCGTCGAGGTAATCGGCGCGAATGTGGTGCTGCGCGACGAGACCGGCTGGGCTCGCCGCATCGGCGTCGAGCACGGCCGTGAAGTAACCCATCTGCTGTGCCGCGTGCACGAACATGCGGCCCAGCTGACCGCCGCCCATCACTCCGAGCGTCGCGCCAGGCGCGATGAACGCGGTCATTTCAGGTCTGCCGACATCGCCCGGGCGAGCTCGGTCTGGCGGGCGCGGTAGGCATCGAGGCGGCCGCGCAGCGCGGCATCTTCGTTGGCCAGCATGGCCACCGCGAACAGCGCCGCATTGGCCGCTCCAGCCGCCCCGATCGCGAAGGTCGCCACCGGAATGCCCTTGGGCATCTGCACGATCGAATGCAGCGAGTCCACGCCATGCAGGTGGCGGCTCGCCACCGGCACGCCGAGCACCGGCACCGTCGTCTTGGCCGCGAGCATGCCCGGCAGGTGGGCGGCGCCGCCCGCGCCGGCAATGATCGCCTTCAGGCCGCGCGCCGCCGCCGATTCGGCGTAGGCGAACATGTCGTCGGGCATGCGGTGCGCCGAGACGACACGGGCTTCGAAAGGGACATTGAACTCGGCGAGAATCTCGGTGGCCGTGCGCAGGGTTTCCCAGTCGCTGCTGGAACCCATCACCACACCGACCACGACAGGGGCGCTGCTCAAGGGCTCGCTCCAGGTGCTTGATGAACCTTGAATTGTAGGCGGCGCGGCACCACCTGCCCCGCACGCCGCCCTCTTCCCAAGACGCTCCCATGATCGACATCTCGCTGCAGAACTTCGAAGCCGACCTGATCAACTCCTCGATGCAGCAGCCGGTGCTGCTCGACATCTGGGCACCCTGGTGCGGCCCGTGCAAGACGCTTGGGCCGGTGCTCGAGAAGCTCGAGGTCGCCTATGCCGGCCGCTTCAAGCTGGCCAAGCTGAACTCCGACGAGCAAGGCGAGATCGCCGGCCAGCTTTCGCAGATGTTCGGCGTGCGCAGCATTCCCTTCTGCGTGTTGTTCAAGGGCGGCCAGCCGGTCGACGGGTTCGTCGGCGCGCTGCCCGAAGGCGAGGTGCGCAAGTTCCTCGACAAACACGTGCAAAGCGTCGAGGAGCTGGCGGCGAACGAGGAGGTGCAGGAGGCGCAGGAGCTGCTGGCCGAAGGCGATACCGACAGTGCACTGGAGCGGCTGCAGGAGGCCGTGGCGATCAACCCGAGCAACGATGCGGCGCGCGTCGACTATCTGCGCGCGCTGCTCACGGCAGGGCGACTGGAGGACGCCCGCCGTGTCTACGAACCGGTGGCCGGCAAGATGATGCTCGACGCGCGGCTCGTCGCCTGCGGCCACTGGCTCGACGCGTGCGAGAAGGCGGCCGGCGCACGTTCGCCCGAACAGCTCGCCGCCGCCATCGCTGCCAACAAGCGCGACTTCGATGCCCGGTTCGAACTCGCACAGACGCATTTCGCCGCCCAGCGCTTCACGCAGGCGATGGACGAACTGCTCGAGATCATCATGCGCGACAAGGCATGGAACGACGAGGCGGCCCGCAAGAACTACGTCGCGATCCTCGAACTGATGGGCAAGCCGGCTCCAGCCAAGGCGGAAGCCGCGGCACCGAAAGGAACGCTCGAGGTGGCCGGCAAGGTGACGGCAATGCCTGCCGATCCGGTGGTCGATCAGTACCGGCGCAAGCTGAGCATGGCGTTGTTCTGAGCGAGGGTCGCGTCCCTCGCAAGCGGCCGGCCTGCTTCAGTGCGGGCGCAGCTGGGCTTCTTCGAGCTGCTGCAACAGCTTCCTGCGCAGCTGCTGGTGCTGGTTCCACAGCTCGCGGCCGCGGCTCGCATGATGCACCGCAGCCTCCTCGTTGCCGAGCAGCTTGAACACCATGCCGAGGCGAGCGTTCGCCATGGCCAGGTCGTCGACATGCATGGCAGGGCCGAGGCTCGCGGCGCAGGCCTGCGCGTCGCGCTGCGAACCGCTGCTGTCGCCCAGATGCCAGCGGCACCACGCCATGTCAGCCAGATGCACGCCGTTCAAGCGAGCCAGGCCCTGCTTCTGCACGTCGTCGAAATGCCGCTCGTACAGCGACAGTGCCTCGCCGTACTGACCCTGCACCGATGCCAGCGCCGCACGCTGCATCGGCACCAGCGCGTCCAGCGCCTGCGTGCCGATCCACTGGTCGAAGTTGCCGGTCGACTGCGAGCTGGCCATCGCGTGGCGCGCTTCTTCCTGCGCATCGGCGCCGCCGAACACCGCAGCCTCGGCCGCATGGTGCGCGCGCATCGACGTGAGGTTGAAGTTCAGCGCGCTCAACGTCGTCTCGTCGCCGTCGGTCGTGGCGTGTTCGCGCGCCCGTGCATACCAAGGCTGCGCCCTGTCGAGGCGGCGAACGTAGTGGTAAGCGAGCCCGACCACGAGGCTGGCGCGCGCGCGCGCCCCATGGTTGTCCGGCGCGGCGAGCTTGAACGCCAGCAACAGGTGGCG
>CAJPFZ010000310.1 GCA_905339355.1 Burkholderiaceae bacterium | reverse complement strand
TACCTGCTGTCCGGCTGGCTGGGCTCGCGCTTTCCGGGCATCGACTTCCTGTCGCACGATGCCGGTCACCTTCTCGAAGTGATCTTCGGCTGGCGCGCCAATCCGCACTTCGGTCCCTTCCACATGATCAGCTTCCTGTTCATCGGCGGTGGCTTCTGGCTGCTTTCAGCAGCCTGGACGGTGCTCTACGCGAACCAGAAGCACGGCACGCTGGCGACTACAGGCGCCTATGCGCGAGTGCGTCATCCGCAGTACATCGGCTTCATCTCGATCATGTTCGGCTTCCTGCTGCAGTGGCCGACGATCCTGACGCTCGCGATGTTCCCGATCCTGTGCTTCATGTACATGCGGCTTGCCATCAGTGAAGAGGAAGAGGCACAACGTGTCTTCGGCGAGGAATGGCAGCGCTATGCCGCTCACACGCCGCGCTGGATTCCGCGCTTCGGCGCACCATCGACGCCGGAGGTGCCCGGGTGAAGCTCCGCTTCCTCGGTGCCGCCGGCACCGTCACCGGCTCAAAGACCCTCGTCGAGCACGAAGGCCGCCGCTTGCTCGTGGACTGCGGCTTGTTCCAGGGCTACAAGAACCTGCGGCTGATGAACTGGGAGCCGCTGTCGTTCGACGTGCGCACGCTGGACGCGGTGGTGCTGACACATGCCCACCTGGACCACTCGGGCGCCCTGCCCTTGCTCGTGCAGCAGGGGTTTCGCGGGCCTGTGTTCGCCACGCCGTCGTCGATTGAGCTGTGTCGGCTGCTGTTGCCCGACAGCGGGCGCATCCAGGAGGAAGACGCAGCCTACGCGAACCGCCGCGGCTTCTCCAAGCACAAGCCGGCTCTGCCGCTCTACACCGAAGACGATGCGCAGCTCGCACTGCGCCGGCTCGAACCTTCGCCCTTCGACGTCCCGACGGTAATCGCTCCGGGTTTCAGCGTCGCGATGCAGGGCGCCGGCCACATTCTCGGCGCGGCGTCCGTCAGCCTGACGGCCGGCGGCACGACGGTGCTCTTCTCGGGCGATCTCGGCCGCCCCGACGATCCCGTGATGCGAGCGCCACAGCCGATAGGCCACGCCGACCATGTCATCGTCGAATCGACCTACGGCGACCGGCTGCATGAGGCACACGACACCGAAGGCGTGCTCGGCGAGGTGATCACGCGCACGGCGGCACGCGGCGGCATCGTCGTGCTGCCGGCGTTCGCGGTTGGGCGAGCGCAGCAGCTCCTCTACGCGATCTACCGGCTCAAGACGCGCGGCGCGATCCCCGACCTGCCGGTGTTCCTGAACAGCCCGATGGCGATCGACATGACCGACATCTATCACCGCCACCGCGCCGAACACCGATTGTCGATCGAGCAGTGCAGCGGCATGTGCAAGGTCGCGAAGATGGTTCGCACGGTCGAGGAGTCACGGGCGCTTAACGGGCTGCGCTATCCAGCAGTCATCGTGTCGGCCAGCGGTATGGCGACCGGCGGACGCGTGCTGCATCACCTCAAGGCGCTGGCGCCGGACCGGCGCAACGCCATCGTGTTCGCCGGTTACCAGGCAGGCGGGACCCGTGGCGCTCGCCTTGTCGCCGGCGAGCGCAGCGTTCGGATCCACGGAGAAGACGTGGCGGTGAACGCCGAGGTGGTGTCGCTGCAAGGGATGTCGGCCCACGCTGACGCACGCCAGATCGTGCAGTGGCTCGGCACCGCACCGACGCCGCCACGCAGCGTGCAGGTCACGCACGGCGAACCGGCGGCGGCGGATGCGCTGCGCCAGCGCATCGAGCACGAGCTCGGCTGGCCGGCCAGCGTGCCCTCGCTGGGTCAGTCGGTGGAGCTGCAGTGATGGAACGCCGGCACGCTTCCGCCATGCTGGAGCGTCATCCCTTGCGGCTGAAGTGGCTCGACATCGACACGCACCAGGAGTTCGTGGTCTACATGAACCGCGATTGCCATGTCTGCCGCGCGGAAGGCTTCGCGGCCCAGGCGCGCGTCGAGGTGACGCTTGGCGAGCACAGCATCGTCGCCACGCTAAACGTGGTGGGGCCGGCCGCGCTGGAAGTCGGCGAGGTCGGTTTGTCGGCCAGTGCCTGGCAGGCCTTGAATGCGTCAGCCGGCGATTCGGTCACGGTAACGCACGGGCCGACCCTGGACTCTCTCGGCGCCGTGCGCTCCAAAATCTACGGCAATCGTCTTGGCGCCGTGGCCCTGAACGCCATCATGGCCGATGTCGCCGCCGGCCGGTATGCCGACATCCACATCGCCGCCTTCGTCAGCGCATGCGCGGGCAGCCGCATGGACCTCGATGAGACGGTCGCCTTGACGAGGGCGATGGTCGCTGCGGGCGACCGGCTGACGTGGGGCCGGCAGATCATTGCCGATAAGCACTGCGTCGGTGGACTGCCGGGCAACCGCACGACGCCGATCGTCGTCGCCATCGTCGCCGCAGCCGGACTCACCTGCCCAAAGACCTCGTCACGCGCCATCACGTCGCCGGCCGGCACGGCGGACGTGATGGAGACGCTGACGCGCGTCGACCTCGAGCTGGCCGCGATGAGGCGCGTCGTCGACCGAGAAGGCGGCTGCCTCGTCTGGGGCGGCGCGCTGACACTCAGCCCCGCGGACGACGTGCTGATTCGGGTCGAGCACCCGCTCGATCTTGACAGCGACGCCCAGCTCGTTGCATCGGTGCTCTCGAAGAAGATCGCCGCGGGCGCGACCCATGCCGTGATCGACATCCCCGTCGGTCCGACCGCCAAGGTGCGCAGCGACCAGGACGCCCACCGCCTGCAGCAACTGTTGGAACAGGTCGCGGCGGCCTGCGGTCTGCAGCTTCGCGTGCTTCGCACGCGCGGCACTCAGCCGGTGGGGCGCGGCGTCGGGCCGGCGCTGGAGGCGGCCGACGTGATCGAAGTCCTCCGCGGTGCCGCACACGCACCCGTGGACCTTCGCATGCGGGCTTTGGCGCTCGCGGCCAGTCTGCTTGAGTTCTGCGGCCGCGTGCGGCCCGGCGAAGGGCAACCCGAGGCCTGCCGCCTGCTCGACAGCGGTGCGGCCTGGGCCAAGTTCCAGGCCATCTGCGAAGCCCAGGGCGGTTTGCGCGAACCGCCGACCGCGCCATGGCAGGAGCCCGTTCTCGCCGCGCGCGCCGGCCATGTCTCGGCCATCGACAGCCGGCGCCTGGCACGCACGGCCAAGCTTGCTGGCGCGCCCGCATCGCCCGCGGCGGGACTGGAGATTCACGTCCGGCTCGGCGAACGGGTCGAGCGTGGGCAACCCCTCTTCACGCTGCACTCGAACGCGCCCGGTGAACTCGCCTACGCACGCCGCTATCACGACGAACACCCAGCCATCAACTTGGAGCACAACGTCGCATGAGCAGGCCGGGACTGCCCCGAGGGCTCATACCGAAGTGCGCAGCAGCCGCCCTGACCAGGAGACGCCGTGACACTCCTAACTGCGCTTCTGCGCCTGCTCCGCCGCCGCGTGGGCAGGCCGAGCTTGGCCTTCGCATTCGCCCTAGCGGTGCTTGCCGTGCAACCCGCCGCAGCACAGGCGTGGCTGGAGCGCGATGGCGTCGTCATGTACTGGGGACTCGTTCCCGCGGCGATTCTTTCGGAGAAGCACTCTCCCGAGGAGATGCACGGCATCGTGCCGAAGAACGGCGGGCAGGTCCACCACCTCGTAGTGGCCCTGTTCGATGCCGCCCGCGGCCAGCGCATCGCCGATGCAGTCGTGCGTGCGCAACTGAGCGAGGTGGGCATCGTCGACGCCCCACCGAAGTACCTCACGCCGATGATCGTCAACGGGCTGGCCTCGTATGGCCAGCTGTTCTGGACGGCCAAGGAAGGGCCTTACCAATTCCGCATCTTTGTGAGGCTCGCACAGCGGCCCGGCGAGGTCGAGTTCGCCGTGTCGGCCCGATCGCCACACCCGCAGCCCCGATAGCTTCGTTGAACGAGTACTGCATGCGCTTCAATACATCGAGTGTCGCCACCCTGGTGCTGACCGCCTTCGCGGCGGCGAGCCTGTTCCTGCTGCTGGCCGAGCACCGAGCCCATTCGCTGGGACTGTGGCTGCTGATGCTCGTCCCGCTGTGCCTCGTCCTGCTGTACCTCGCAAGTACCCACGCCCGGTCCGACCTCGACGCCCCTGGCTCGGTCGACCCGGCGACGCCGTCCGACAAGAAGAAAGGGCACCCATGAGCGTCGCCGTGGAGGGCCGGCTTGGCGAGCGCTGCGACGACGAGCCGGCCATCCGCATCTTCGAGCGCCTGATGCGCGGTTTCGACGGTGCGGCGGCGCTGCGCCTGTGGAACGACACGCTGCACGCACCATACGGCAAAGTGGCGGCGTTCACGCTGGTACTGCGCGATCCCGCCCTGCTGCGCCGCCTGGTGCTCGGGCACAGTCCGCTGCTGCTGGCGGACGCATACTTCCGCGGACAGCTCGACCTCGAAGGCGACCTCTACAGCGCACTCACGCTGAAGGACCATTTCCAGCACATCTCGCTGACATGGCGCGACAAGCTGGCACTCGCGCGCGACGCCTGGCGCCTGCCGCGGCGCGCCGACACCAGACTCAAACCGAGCAACACGATGGCCTCGCGCATCGCGCGCAGCTTTTCGCACCGGCACTCGCGCCAGACCGACCGCGCCGCCGTCTCGTTCCACTACGACGTGTCCAACGCGTTCTACGCACTGTGGCTGGACGAACAGCGCGTCTACTCGTGCGCGTACTTCGAGAATGCGGACGACTCCCTCGACCAAGCCCAGCGCAACAAGCTCGAACACGTTTGCCGCAAGCTGCGGCTGAGGTCGGGCGAACGCTTCCTCGACATCGGCTGCGGCTGGGGCGCGCTGGTCCGCTGGGCGGCCAGGCACCACGGCGTCAAGGCCCACGGCATCACGCTGAGCCGCCAGCAGCACGACTATGCCCTTCGGCGAATCTGTGCGGAAGGACTGCAGGATCGTGTCAGCGTCGAGCTGCGCGACTATCGCGATCTGGCCGGCGATGCGATGTACGACAAGGTTGCGAGCGTCGGCATGTTCGAACATGTCGGTCTGGCGAACTTGCCTGCGTACTTCGCCACGGTCCGGCGTGTGCTGCGCCCGGGCGGCGTGTTCCTGAACCACGGCATCACGCACGACGAGGAAGGCTGGAACAAGACCGTCGCGTCGGAGTTCATCAACCGCTACGTGTTTCCGGACGGTGAACTCGACTGTGTCGGCAACATCCAGCTGGGCATGGAGCGGGCCGGCTTCGAGATCCACGACGTCGAGGCGCTGCGGTCTCACTATGCCTTGACCTTGCGCCACTGGGTACGGCGGCTCGAGGCGAATCGGGAAGCGGCGCTGCGCGAGGTCAATGATGTGACCTACCGTGTGTGGCGGCTGTACATGGCGGCGTGCGCGCTGGAGTTCGAGGGGGGCGGCACGGGGGTCTACCAGATCGTGGCATCGCGCCGAGGGGCTCCTGCGCGACTCCCCCTGACGCGCCGCGACCTCTATCCCGCGGCGCAGGCCGCCACTTCGCGCCAGCACAACCCGACCGGATTGCAGGCCATCGAACGCAGCATCGCTTGATCCCCCCCGAGTCGTCGACATGTGCTTCTCCGCCACCGCCAGCTTTACCGCCGCAGCCGCGCTGCTCGTCGTGGGCGCGGCCACGGTTCGCCAGGTCAAGCGGCGCAGCGAGCTGCCGTTGGCGCTGATCCCATTGCTGTTCGGCCTGCAGCAGTTGCTCGAGGGCGTCTTGTGGCTCACCTTCCCCGACAAGGCGCCGCTGCTCAACACGGTGCTGACGCACGCCTACTCGTTCTTCTCGCACGTGCTGTGGCCCATCTACGTGCCGCTGGCGGTGCTGCTGATCGAAACGACGCGGTGGCGCCGCAAGGCCCTCGCCGGCATCGCCCTGGCCGGGGCTGGCGTGGGCCTGTACCTGTCGTACTTTCTCGTGGAGCTGCCGGTCGAGGCCGTCGTCATCGGCCAGCACATCGCCTACGTGTCGCCGCACTTCTACGCCGCCGCGGCGATGGGCCTGTACCTGGTCGCCACCTGCGTAAGCCTGCTGCTGTCCAGCCATCCGATGGTGAGGCTGTTTGGCGTCGCGGCGACCCTCTCGTTCGCCGCCGCCTATGCCTTCTACGCGTTCTGGTTCATCTCGGTGTGGTGCTTCTTTGCCGCGGCGATGAGCGGCATCGTCTACCTGCAGTTGCGCCAGCGCAAGCCCGAACCCGGCACGACCCTACCCAATGCGGGTCCGGCGCCGAACGTCGCCTCCAACGACCCCGATTGACAAGGCGAGCCGAGAAGGAATCCCATGAACATCACCAACACCTTTCAAGTGCGCGACCTGCTGTCGCCGATGTCCGCACGCGGCGTCGAAAAGCAGCTGGCCCGGCTGCCCGGCGTAGCGCGCGTCGAGGCCAACGCCGTGGCCGAGACCGCCAGCATCACATTCGACCCGCAGCAGGTCACCGCAGAGGCTCTGCGCGGGAAGATCGAGGAATGCGGCTTCCACTGCGCCGGCCAGGTCATGCCGCAGCACCTGTGCGCGCCGCACGCCGGTCACGAACACGGGCATGAACACGATCACGGCCACCACCACGCCGAGCCTGCTGCCGCACCAGCCGCTGGCCCCCGGCGCGAGAAGCCTGTGGCCGCCCACGCCCACGAGACGGACCATGCCGGCATGGACTCGATGGCGCACGAGATGGGCCACGGTCCCGGCATGGACGCACGCGGCATGGCGCGCGACATGCGAAACCGCTTCTGGATCTGCCTCGCATTGACGGTGCCGATCTTTCTCTATGCGCCGATGGGCATGGAGTTCGTCAAGCTCAGCCCCCCATTCGGACTGGAACTGAACCTGTGGCTCTTCCTGCTTGCGACGGGCGCGGTGATCTATCCCGCGTGGCCCTTCTTCGTGGCCGCAGCACGCGCCCTGAGCAACGGCGTGCTGAACATGGCGGTGCTGGTCGTATTGAGCGTGGGCACCGGCTACCTGTTCAGCGTGGGGGCCACCTTCTTCTTCGAGGGTCCGCAGTTCTACGAAGCGGTGTCGGTGCTGCTGGTGTTCATCCTGCTCGGGCACTGGCTGGAGATGCGCGCCCGGGCGGGTGCGTCGGAAGCGATCCGGGCGCTGATGGATCTCGCTCCGCCGCAGGCCACGGTGATACGCGGCGGCGTCGAAACCACGATCGACACCGCTCAAGTGCTGAGAGGCGACATCGTGCTGATCCGCCCCGGCGACAAAATCCCCGTCGACGGCGAGGTCACCGAGGGCGGCTCGCAGGTCGACGAATCCATGCTCACCGGCGAGTCGATGCCGGTCAAGAAGACCGTCGGCGACAGCGTGATCGGCGCCACCATCAACAAGAGCGGCAGCTTCCGCTACCGGGCCACCAAGGTCGGTGCCGACACCGCGCTGGCGCAGATCGTCAAGCTGGTGCAGGAGGCGCAGAATTCCAAGGCACCGGCGCAG
>CAJPFZ010000309.1 GCA_905339355.1 Burkholderiaceae bacterium | reverse complement strand
CGGCCCGCAGGTGGTGCGGCTGCGTCCGGCGCCGCATTCGAGGACGCGCATCCTGAGCTACTCGATGCGGGTCGAGCCGGCGCAGCACTTCGTCAACTGGCAGCAGGACCCGCAGTCGAACTACCTCGCGCGGCTCGTGTTCCCGGAGAAGACGTCGCACCTGCGCATCGAGGTCGACCTGGTTGCCGAGATGTCGGTGCTCAACCCGTTCGACTTCTTCCTCGAACCATCGGCGGAGCACTTTCCGTTCAGCTACGAACCGTCGCTCGCGCACGAACTCGCGCCCTACCTCGAGAAGGCGCCCGCGACACCTGAATTCGCGGACTACCTGGCGAGCATCCCGCGCGAGCAGATGCAGACGACGAACTTCCTGGTGGCGCTGAACCAGCGGCTGCAGCGCGACATCGCCTACCTGATCCGCCTCGAGCCGGGTGTGCAGACCCCCGAAGAGACGCTGCGCAACGCGAGTGGCTCGTGCCGCGACTCGGGCTGGCTGCTGGTGCAGCTGCTGCGCCATCTCGGGCTGGCCGCGCGCTTCGTGTCGGGCTACCTGATCCAGCTGAAGAGCGACGTGAAGGCGCTCGACGGCCCGAGCGGGACCGACGTCGATTTCACCGACCTGCATGCCTGGTGCGAGGTCTACCTGCCCGGTGCCGGCTGGATCGGGCTCGACCCGACCTCGGGGCTGCTGGCGGGGGAGGGCCACATCCCGCTCGCATGTTCGCCGGACCCATCGTCGGCGGCCCCCGTCACCGGTGCACTGGAAGAGTGCGTGACGAGCTTCGAGCACCAGATGAAGGTGTCGCGGGTGTGGGAAGCACCGCGCGTGACGCTGCCCTACAGCGACGAGCAGTGGTCTGCGATCCACGCCCTCGGGCAGCAGGTCGATGCCGACCTGCTGCAGCACGACGTGCGCCTCACGCAAGGCGGCGAGCCGACCTTCGTCTCGGCCGACGACCGCGACGGGGCCGAATGGAATACCGAGGCGCTTGGGGGCACCAAGCGCGCGCTGAGCGCCGAGCTGATGGACAAGCTGCGCGCCAGGTACGGCGAGCGCGGCCTGCTGCACTGCGGGCAGGGAAAGTGGTACCCCGGCGAGCAGCTGCCGCGCTGGTCGCTGAACCTGTACTGGCGAAAAGACGGCGAGCCGCTGTGGAATCACCCGCAGCTGCTCGCCGGCGAACGAGATCAGCACGGCGTGACGCAACTGCAGGCACGCGACTTCCTGCGCGGCGTGGCCGAGCGTCTGGGGGTGAATCCCAATCATGCATTCCCCGCCTACGAAGACAGCTGGTATTACCTGTGGCGCGAGCGCAAGCTGCCGAGCAACGTCGACCCCTTCGATGCGCGGCTCGCCGATCCGCTGGAGCGCGCCCGCCTGCACAAGGTCTTCACGCAGAGGCTGGAACAGGTGGTTGGCCACGTGCTGCCGATCGAGCGCAACCCCAAAGCCGATGCGGCCCCGCGCTGGCTGAGCGGCCCGTGGTTCCTGCGCAGCGAGCGCTGCTACCTGATTCCCGGCGACTCGGCGATGGGCTATCGCCTGCCGCTCGATTCGCAGCCCTGGGTCGCGGAAGTCGACTATCCGTGGGTGCATCAGCCCGACCCGGCGCAGCCGTTCGCGCCGTTGCCGCCGTATCGGCGCCTGCGCTTCGCGCAAGGTGACGACGAGCATCGGGTGAAGGACAGCGCGGCCCCGCAGCCCTTCAAGTCGGCGGCCGGCGTCAGGCGCACCGCCTTGAGCGCCGAGCCGCGCGACGGCCGCCTGTACATGTTCATGCCGCCGACCTCGGCGCTCGAGGACTACCTCGAACTCGTCGCCGCGATCGAAGACACGGCGCTCGCCATGCAGCTGCCGGTGATCCTCGAGGGCTACGAGCCGCCCAAAGACCCGCGGCTCGCGGTGCTGCGCGTGACGCCGGACCCGGGTGTCATCGAAGTCAACATCCACCCCGCGCACAGCTGGAACGAGCTCGTCGAGCAGACGACGCACCTGTACCAGGCCGCGCACGAGACGCGCCTGTCGACCGAGAAGTTCATGCTCGACGGGCGCCACACCGGCACGGGCGGCGGCAACCACTTCGTGCTCGGCGGCGCCACGCTCGCTGACTCTCCCTTCCTGCGCCGCCCGGACCTGCTGGCGAGCATGGTCGCCTACTGGCACAACCATCCGTCGCTGAGCTACTTGTTCTCGGGCCTGTTCATCGGGCCGACCAGCCAGGCGCCGCGGGTCGACGAGGCGCGCAACGACGCGGTCTACGAGCTCGAGATTGCCTTTGCCGAACTGCTGCGCATGGGTTCTGAGCAGGGCAGCGCCTGCCCGCCGTGGCTCGTCGACCGCACCCTGCGCAACTTGCTGGTCGACGTGACCGGCAACACGCACCGCGCCGAGTTCTGCATCGACAAGCTGTACTCGCCCGACGGACCTGCCGGCCGGCTGGGCTTGCTGGAGATGCGTGCGTTCGAGATGCCGCCGCATGCGCGCATGAGCCTGACGCAACAGCTGCTGATGCGCGCGCTGGTGGCGCGCTTCTGGCGCCAGCCGTACCGGCCGGTGCGGCTCAAGCGCTGGGGGACCGAACTGCACGACCGCTTCATGTTGCCGCACTTCGTCTGGGACGACCTCGTTGACGTGATCGGCGAGCTCAACGATACCGGCACGCCAATGCAGTCCGAGTGGTTTGCGCCGCACCTCGACTTCCGGTTCCCGCGACTGGGCGACTTCAGCGCCCGCGGCGTCGATGTGGAGCTTCGCCTCGCGCTCGAGCCCTGGCATGTGATGGGCGAGGAGGGCGCGCCCGGCGGCACGGTGCGCTTCGTCGATTCATCGGTGGAGCGGGTGCAAGTGAAGGCGAGCGGCCTCGTCGGCGACCGCCACGCGCTGACCTGCAATGGCCGCGTGGTGCCGCTGCAGCCCACGGGCCGGGTGGGCGAGTTCGTCGGCGCGGTGCGCTACCGCGCGTGGAACCCGCCGTCGGCATTGCACCCCTCGATCGCCGTGCACGCGCCGCTGATCTTCGATCTGGTGGACACCTGGATGGGCCGCTCGATGGGCGGCTGCCAGTACCACGTGGCGCACCCGGGCGGGCGCAACTACAGCAGCTTCCCGGTCAACGCTTACGAAGCCGAAGCGCGCCGCCTGGCGCGCTTCTTCCGGGTCGGGCACACGCCGGGCGAGATGGCGGTGGCGCGCGAGGAGCGCAACCCGGACTTCCCGTTCACGCTCGACCTGCGGCGTCCGGCATGACCCGGGGCGCAGGTGTCGCGGCTTCTACGCGCGGCAGCCCATCTGGACGAGCCGATCGCGGTCGAGGATGCGCACATCGCGTTCCTTGACTTCCAGCACGCGCTGCTGGTGCAGCTTGGAGAAGCCGCGGCTCACGGTTTCGAGCGTGAGCCCGAGGTAGCTGCCGATCTCCTGGCGCGACATGCGCAGAACGAGCGCCGACGCCGAGTGACCGATGCCCTGCAGGCGCCGCGACAGGTTGATCAGGAAGCTCGCCACGCGCTCTTCGGCCTTCAGGTTGCCAAGCCAGAACATGACGTGCTGGTCATGGACGATCTGGTCGCTCATGATCTGCCAGAACTGGCGCTGCAGCATGGGCGAGCCAGTCAGCATGCGGTTGAGTTCTTCGTGCGACAGCGAGCAGACCTGCGCATCCTCGAGCGCAGTGGCGTCGCAGGAGTGCATGCCGGAGCCGATGCCGTCGAGCCCCAGCAACTCGCCGGCAATGTGAAAACCAGTGACCTGGGTGCGGCCGTCCGGGGTCAGCGTGCTCGTCTTGAACTGGCCGGTGTGCACGGCATAGAGGCTGGTGAAGGGGTCGCCGACCTTGAACAGCGCGCCGCCGCGCTTGATCACCTGGCGCGCCTTCAGCGGCTCGGCGGGGTGCGCGCCGTGGCGGGAGAACGGATCGCTGACAAGCCACGACTGGCGCAACTTGCAGATGAAGCAGTCGTGGCGAGCTTGCCTGGGAACCTGCCAGCTGTCGGGCTGGGCTGCGGGGCGCCGTGTCTCGCAGGATGCGGGCGCGGGGCCGCGAACGTGAAGTGGGGGCGGGGGCGTGGTGGCCGGGGCGGTGTGGGCTTGCAGCATGAGCTCGTCCTCTGGAATCCGGGACCAGGATTGCCGGTCTCGTGATGAGGTGGGACTCTAGGCAGCGCCGCCCGCTTGGTCTGTAGGGTGTTCTGAACGCCTGGCGTGGTGATGGTTCGATCCGACGGGTATCCAGCCATTGTTCACGGCGTCATGTCTCTTCCACGTCGATCAGGCCGTTGCGGATGGCCAGGCGAACGAGAGCCGGTACGTCGCTGACGCCCAGTTTCGCCATCAGGCGGCTTCGGTAGGTATCTACCGTCTTCGGCGATAAATGGAGGCTTGTTCCGATCGAACTGCTCGAATGGCCCTTGACCACCAGCGCGATGATCTGGCGCTCTCGCGGCGACAGCGACGCCAGCCCCTCGTCGCCGACGGGGCCGCCGGACAAGACCTGCAAGGCCAGGTCGGCCACTTCGGCGCACAGGTGGCGCCGCCCTCGGGCCACCGTGTCGATGGCCGTCAGCAGTTCAGCGGCCGGCGATCCCTTGAGCACATAGGCCGCGGCGCCCAGGCGCAGGGCTTCGGCGACGTTGCGCGGCTGGGCCGACATGGTCAACACCACGCAACGCACGCCGATGCCGCGGCGCTGGATCTCGGCCAGCAGCTCGAAGCCGCTGCGGTCGCCGAGGTTCAGGTCCAGCAGCAGCACGCCGGGCTGCAGCCGGATGATGTCGGCCAGCGCCTGGGTCGGGTCGGCTGACTCGCCAAGCACGCGGTGCCCGGCTGCTTCAAGCACGGCGCGCAGGCCTTCGCGCAGGATCACGTGGTCGTCCACCAGGTACAGGCTTGGCAGCGCCATCATCGGGGCCTCCAGTGCAGGCCGACGACGGTGCCCGCGGCATCGCCGCGGGCGACCGAGAAGTGGGCACCGATGGCCAGGGCGCGCTCGCGCATGCCGACCATACCCAGGTGGCCCGGCCGCGAGGGCAGCTCGTGCTCCTCGATGCCGCGACCATCGTCCAGCACCTCCAGTTCGAGCCGCTGTTCGCTGCCTCCGAGGCGCACCCGCACGGTGGAGGCGCCGGCATGCTGCAGCGCGTTGGCGAGGGCTTCGCGCGCAATCATGAAGCCGGCGTATTCCACATCGGCCGGCCAGCGGTGCTGCATGCAGTCGTCGGTGGCTTCGAGCAGCAGCTCGACGTCCTCGTGCGCGCGGGCGCGGCTGCGCAGTTCGTTGTCGAGCGCGGCCGCAAGGCCGTGTTCGTCGAGCAGTGGCGGGCGCAGGTCCATGAGCACCTGGCGCACCTCGCGCACCGCCTGGTCGATCAGCGCGCCGACCCGTTCGGCATGGCGCTGCTGCATTGCGGGCGGGGCCTGCTGATCGCCGGATTGCACCGCGTCGAACGACAGCCGCAGGGCGGCGAGAGTCTGGCCGAGGCGATCGTGCAGCGATTGCGCGATGCGGCGCGTCGTCACCTTCTCCTGCGCCATCAGCTTGCGCGTCAGGCTCGACAGCTCCTCGCGGTAGCGCGAGAGCGCGAGTTCCGCCTGCACCCGCTGCGTCACTTCGCGCACGATGGCGGTCAGCATGGTCTGCCCGTGCACCTTGGCATGCGAGAGCGACACCTCCAGCTCCAGGTGCTGCCCGTCGGCGCGGCGACCGCCGACGCGCCCCGACAGCGGCGTGAAGAAGCGCTCGATGGGCAGCCCGATGGCGGCCACCGACTCGCAGCCGAACACCGCCTCGGCGCTCGGGTTGAACAGCGTGATGCGGCCCTCGCCGTCGGCGCTGACGATGGCGTCGCTCGCGGAGCTGATGATCGCGTGCAGCGCCTGCTCGGCGCGCGATTTCTGGCGCCGCATCTCGTGGTCGCGCATCACCCGCTGCACGACGGCCGGGATCAGCGCCTGGTAGCGCCCCTGCACGTCCTTCACGAGATAGTCGCTGGCGCCTCGGCGCATCGCCTCCACCGCCACCGACACGTCGTCGGCACCGGTCAGCATCACCACCGGCACCAGCATGTCGGCGGGCCGGGCCAGCAACTGCTCCATGAGCTCGATGCCGTCCATGTCGGGCAGGCGAAAGTCGAGCAGCAGGCAGTCGAAGCGCTGCGTCGCGCACAGCTCCAGCGCACGCGCGCCGGTGTCGGCCTCGAGAAACTCGATCGGCAGCGAACCGCCGCGGGTCAGGGCGCGACGGCAGGCCAGGCGATCGACATCGTCGTCGTCCACCACGAGGATGCGGGTCAGCGTCATCGCGCGCTCATCCCGGAGCGACCTCGCTGAGCGTCCAGTACGCGTCGATCGTGCGCATCGCGTCGACGAACTTCTGGTAGTCCACCGGCTTGGTCATGTAGCCGGCCACGCTGAGGTCGAAGCTCGCGATCTTGTCCTGCTCCTCCTGCGAGGTGGTCAGCACCACGACCGGGATGCGGCGCCACTCGGGGTGGGCCTTGACGACCTGCAGGAACTCGATGCCGTTCATGATCGGCATGTTCAGGTCGAGCAGGATCAGGCAGGGCTTGGGCTGCGCCGGGTCCGACAGGTGGGCAATGGCGGCTTCGCCGTTGTCGGCCAGCGAGAGCGTGTTGGTGACGCGCAGGTCGCGCAGGGCGCGGCGCACCGTCATCGCGTCGACTTCGTCGTCTTCTACCAGCAGGATGGGGCTGTTGTTCACGTGCATGACTCGCTTCTCGGCAAGGTGAAATGAAAGGTGCAGCCTTGGCCCGGCTCCGACTCGAGCCAGATGCGGCCGCCGTGCATCTCGACGATCTTCTTCACGAGCGACAGGCCGATGCCGGTGCTCTCGCTGCTGTTGCGCTTGGTGAGCGACTGGAACAGCTGGAAGACCCGCTCCCAGTGGCGCCTCTCGATGCCGGGGCCGTTGTCGCTGACGCGGAAGTGCCAGCCGGCGTCGGCGAGCCGGCAGTCGACGCGGATCTCGCCGCGCGGCTTGTCCATGTACTGGATGGCGTTGGACAGCAGGTTCTGGAACAGCTGCTGCGCGCGGGTGCGTTCCATCTCGATCGTGGGCAGCGGCTCGACGGTGACCGACATGTTGGGCGGTGGCGCGAGCAGGTCCACCGTCTCGGCCACCAGCGCATTGAGGTCCACCGGCGCCGCCCCTTCCTTCACGCGGCCGACACGCGAGTACTGCAGGATGCCGTCGATCAGACGGTCCATGCGCTTGACGCGCGACAGCAGCAGCGACATCTGCTCGCGCCCTTCGGCGTCGAAGCGCTCGGCGTAGTCGGTGGACAGCCAGTGCGCCAGCGAGCCGATGCCGCGCAGCGGCGCCTTCAGGTCGTGCGAGGCGACGTAGGCGAAGTTGCTCAGTTCCTCGTTCGCCGCCTTCAGGTCATGCATCAGCGCCGCCTGGCGGCTTTCGGCCGCCTTGCGCTCGGAGATGTCGCGGATCAGCCCGGTGAACAGGAGCTGTGCGCCCACCCGGGTTTCGCCCACCGCAAGGTCGGCGGGGAAACGCGATCCGTCCTTGCGCAGCGCGGTGACTTCGCGTCCGATGCCGACGATGCGGCGCTCGCCGGTGCGGCGGTAGCGCTCGAGGTGGCCGTCGTGGGACTCGCGGTCGGGCGATGGCATCAGCATCGAGACGTTGCGCCCGACGACCTCGTTCGCGGCATAGCCGAACATGCGCTCGGCGGCACGGTTGAAGCGTTCGATCTGGCCCTGGTCGTCGATCACGATGATCGCGTCCAGCGCGGTGTCGACGATCGCGTCCAGCCGCGCCTGGCTCGCGGCCAGCGCCGCGTGCGCACGCTGGCGCTCGTCGATGCCGCGCAGGATCATGCGCAAGATCAAGAGCAGCACGCCGCTCAGAGCGACCACGGCCGCCGCGAAGATCGCGAAGACGCGGCTGCGTTCCTCGCCCGCGGCATCCGAATTGGCGCGGAGCATCGCCTGCTGTTCCGAGGCGAGCGCGATGACGTCGCGGCCCAGGGCGTCCATTTCGCTGCGGCCGAAGCCTGCGATCAGCAGCTCGCGCGCCTCGGCCGGTTGGGCGGCGTAGGTGGCCAGCACCTGGTCGAGCCGCTGCATGCGGGCGTCGACCTGCTGCGCGAGCTGGTCCAGCCTGAGCCGCAGCTGGGGGTCGCCAGCGGCGAGCCGGCGCAGCTCGTCGAGTTCAGCCCGCGTGGCATCGAGGGCGCTCGCGCGCTGGGTGAGGAAGGGCTGCGTTCCGGTGAACAGATAGCCGCGCTGGGCCGCCTCGACCTCGTACATGCGCGACAGGGCGCGTTCGAGCGACGCGACCACCTGGGCGTGGAACACCGCGTCGCGCGAGGTGCGCATGAAGCGCTCGGTGGTGCGCCAGGACAGCATGCTGATGCCCACCAGCACCACCACAGCCAGTCCGAATCCGATCAATACCTGCCGTGCGAGGGGCAGTTGTTTCACAGGCATGCCTTTTCATCGGCACCGCGCGGTGCCATTGCGAGGCGCATTCTTCGGCCCAAGTGCGCGCCAGACCTTGAAGCTCGTCAAATACCGGGCCGCCGACCGCCGCGGGAGCGTCGATTCAGGCGCTTTTCGCCGACGCCGGCCCGCCGGCTGACCCCGAGGGCGAGTTTGGCGGCCGTTCAGGCGAGCGGTGACAATCCTCCCCCGTGAGCCCGACCGCCCCCGCTCCGCGATGCTGAGACAGCTGCTCTCCGGCTACGCCGTGCTCGAAGGCCGCTACGACGAGCTGCTCGAGGCGCCGGGCCGGCCGCGGCCGCATTGGGACGCCTTCCTGCGCGCGCTGGTCGAGCGCGAAGGCGCGGAGATCAGCGACACCTTGTCGCTCACCGAGCGCGAGATCCGAGAAAACGGCATCACCTACAACGTGTACGCCGACCCGCAGGGCGCCGACCGGCCGTGGGAGGTGGACCCGCTGCCGCTGCTGCTGTCAGCCGGCGAATGGGAGGCCATCGAGGCCGGCATCGTGCAGCGCGCGGAGCTGCTCAACCGCGTGCTCGCCGATATCTACGGTTCCCAGCAGCTGCTGCGCTCGGGCGCGATACCGCCGTCGGTGGTGTTCGGCCACCGGGGCTATCTGCATCAGGTGAAGGGCATCCGCCCGCCGGGCGGCGTGCACCTGTTCCACTATGCGGCCGACCTTGCACGCTCGCCCGAGGGTCGCTGGTGGGTGGCGGGCGACCGCACCCAGGCGCCCTCGGGGGCCGGTTATGCGCTGGAGAACCGGCTCGTCATCTCGCGGGTGTTCCCGCAGATGTTCCGCGAGCTGCACGTCGAGCGGCTGGCCGCGTTCTTCGCCGCGCTGCGCGATGCGCTGCTGCACTGGTCGCCCAAGCGCCATCCCGGCGACCCTGCGGACGACACGCCGCTGGTCGCGCTGCTCACCCCCGGGCCCTACAACGAGACCTACTTCGAACATGCGCTGCTGGCGCGCTACCTCGGCTTTGCGCTGGTCGAGGGTCACGACCTCACGGTGCGCGACGGCCGCGTGTGGATGAAGACCGTGGACGGCCTCAAGCGCGTGCACACCATCGTGCGCCGCCAGGACGACGACTACTGCGACCCGCTGGAACTGCGCAGCGACTCCGCGCTGGGCGTGCCCGGCCTCGCCGACTGCGCACGCCGCGGCACGGTGATGCTGGCCAACGCGCTCGGCGCGGGCGTGCTCGAATCGGGCGCCCTGCTGGGCTACCTGCCGGCCCTGAGCGAACGTCTGCTCGGCGAGCCGCTCAAGCTCCCTTCGATTGCCACCTGGTGGCTGGGCGAGCCCGCCGCCTTGGCCGATGCCTGGGAGCGGCTCGACCACCTGCTGATCAAGCCGCTCGACCGGTCCGGCGGCGAACGCGCGCTGTTTGGGGCCGACCTGAGCGGCGAGGAGCGTGCTGCACTCGCCGAGCGTGTGGCGAAACACCCGCAGCGCTACGTCGCGCAGGAGTGGGTGCACGGCTCGCAGGCGCCGGTGCTGGAGCAGGGCCGCGGGCACCTGGCAGAGCAAATGAAGGCGCGCAACGTCGGCCTGCGCGTGTTCGCGGTGGCGACGCCCGACGGCTACCGCGTCATGCCGGGCGGGCTCACCCGCGTGGCGGGCGAGGGCGACACCCGCGGCATCGCGATGCAGCGCGGCGGCCGCTCCAAGGACACCTGGGTGCTCTCGGAGGCGCCGGTCAACGCGGCCTTCTCGCTGTTGTCGCGCACCGTCACGCCCGAGGACCTCATCAGCGCACGCGCCAACCTGCCGTCGCGCTCGGCCGAGAACCTGTTCTGGTACGGACGCTATGGCGAACGCTGCGAGATGAGCGCGCGAGCGCTGCGGGTGGCGATCGCCGGCGTGCTCGACAACGACGTGGCCGGGGCCGACGGCGTGGCGCCCGTGCTCGCGCTGGCGCAGCGCATGGGGCTGATCGCCGATACCGAACACCCGGGGCCCGATCTGTTGCGGGCCGCCACGCACCCGGAGGAGGCGCTGAGCGAGCGGCTGCGCCAGCTGTCGCGGGTGGCCTTCAGCCTGCGCGACCGCATGTCGGCCGACAACTGGCGCACGCTGAACCAGCTGATCGCCGACCCGGTGTTCCAGCGCGGGCTGTCGTCGGGCGTCGGGCTGCCGTTGGCGCTGGCGTGGCTGGACCGCGCGGTGACGTCGATGATGACGCTGTCCGGCTTCGTGCTCGACGGCATGACACGCAGCATCGGCTGGCGCTTCCTGTCGCTCGGCCGGCGCATCGAGCGGCTGGCGAGCCTGAGCAGCGCGCTGCAGGTGGCGATCGTGGACGGGCGCAGCCACGGGCTCGATTGGCTGCTGGAGCTGGCCGACTCGACGGTGACCTACCGCTCGCGCTATCTCGTCGCGCCCGAGTGGCTGCCGGTGCTGGACCTGTTGGTGCGCGACGAAGACAACCCGCGTTCGGTCGCGTTCCAGCTGAAGGGGCTGGTCGAATACGTTGCCAAGCTGGAGCGCAGCCACGGACGTTTTGCGAGCCATCTGCTCGAGCCCGCGCAGACCGCGCTGAGTGAGCTGGCGGCACACGACCTGCATCCGGAGAGCGAGCTGCTGGCGCAGGTGCTGGACCAACTGCATGGCGCGGCGCTCGCTTGCTCCGACGAGCTGAGCCACAAGTTCTTCTCGCATGCGGCGTCGCGCAGCGTGCTGTCGCTGGTGGCCTGATGGGATCCGGTGTTGGCATGACCGCGCCGCAGCGCTACCAGGTCGAACACGAGACACGCTACGCGTATGCCGCGCCGGTGTCGCAGTCATGGCAGCTCGCCCGGCTCACGCCGCGCAACCTGCCGTGGCAGACGCTGCTGTCGCATGCGCTGCAGGTCGACCCGCCGCCCAACGAACGCCACGACGCGGCCGACAGCTTCGGCAACCTCGTCACCCACTTCGCGGTGCACGGTGCGCACCAGCTGCTGCGGGTGAGGATGCACTGCTCAGTGGAGGTGGCCATGCGGCCGGCGCCGAAGCCGCTGCCGGGCGGCGAAGCGTGGGAAGCGGTGCGCGACCGTCTGCGGCGCGATCCGCTGCTGGACGATCTCGTGCCTGCGCGCATGAGCGAGCCGACAGCGCTGGTACCGCTGTCGGCGGCGGCGCACGCCTACGCGGCGGTCTCGCTGGTGCCGGGCCGCGACTGGTTCGGCGCGGTCAGCGACCTGATGCACCGCGTGCACGCCGACTTCGAGTTCGAGCCGGGGGCCACCACCGTCAGCACCTCGGTCGACGAGGTCTTGCACCAGCGGCGCGGCGTGTGCCAGGATTTTGCCCACCTGATGCTCGCCTGCCTGCGTGCCCACGGCCTCGCGGGGCGCTATGTGTCGGGCTACCTGCTCACGCAGCCGCCCCCCGGCGAGCCGCGGCTGCTCGGCGTCGACGCCTCGCATGCCTGGGTGGCGGCGTACTCGCCCCACCACGGCTGGGTCGAGTTCGACCCCACCAACGACCAGCTGGCCGACCAGCGCTACATCACGCTCGCCTGGGGCGCCGACTTCGCCGACGTGGTGCCCCTGCGCGGCGTGATCCTCGGCGGCGGGGCCCAGGAGATGGCGGTGTCGGTGAGCGTGGTGCCGGCCCGCTGACGTCCCCCCTTTCGGCGGCCGGCCCTTCCAGGGGTGCCTCGTCCCGCACTTCGAGCGATGGTCGGCGAGGATCGCTGCGGGAACACTGCCTGCACAACACGAAGGCAGGGAGGATCACGATGGCCAGCTTCACTTTCGAGCAGCCCGGCGGGGCGGTGCCTAGCGATGCGGGTTCGGCAGCGAGCGCGACGGGCGGTGCCGACAGCGCGGCATGGGAGAGCGGCCCCGGCTGGTACGACTCCAGCTGGGAGTTGCAGCGCGGCCTGATCGTGCGCGAGGGCTTGCCGCGCGACGCCAGCCTGCACGAATGGCTTCAGCACGAGCTGTGCGGTGCCTCTGAGCAAGGGGGCTTTGAGCTCGGTCTAAGCCGGTGCTAAGGCGCCATGCCCCCCGGGGTGACGCCCCCGGGCGGCGCCTCACGCCCGCCCAGCGAGACGTAGAGCCAGGCCCGCGCCTTGTCCCAGCGGCGGCGCACTGTGCGTTCGGTGACACCCTGGAACTCGGCGATTTCCTGCTCGCTGTAGCCGCCGAAGTAGCGCATCTCGACCACCTGCACCAGTTCGGGATCGAGCGCCTCGAGTTCGAGCAGCGCGTCGTTGACGCGCAGCAGCTCTTCGCTGGCGCTGGTGTCGGCCACCTGGGGTGCATCGGTGCCGTCCAGCGCCACGTGTTCGGCGCCGCCGCCATGGCGCTCGGCCTGGTGCTCGCGCGCCGCGTCGATGATCACGTTGCGCATCGTCTTGGCGGCGTAGGCGAAGAAATGGCGCCGGTCTTCGAGGCGCAGGCCGCTTGCGTTCACGAGCCGCATGAAGCTCTCGTGCACGAGCATCGTGGTGTTCATCGATGCGGCGCGGCCCTGCTGGTGGAGCCGGGCGCGCGCGACGCGGCGCAGCTCGGGGTACAGCGACTCGAAGACCTGGTCGAGCGCAGAGCGGTCGCCCTCGGTGGCGCGGCGCAGCAGCTGCGTGATCGGGGGCAGTTCAGAAGGCGTATGCAACGGCATGGGGCCGCATTGTCCGCTTTCGCGCACCGATTTCGTATTCGGCTGAAGAGCCGGGGGTTACCCGCAGGCCAAGGCTGCAAGGTGGGGATTCCCTCGACAGCTACCCGCGCCTACGATGCGCGCCCGAACAGGACGGACAGGACTGGATGACCCACACGCCGGAACAGCAGTGGTCCGCGCTGTCGGCCCTTTACGAAGAGGCCGACACCTTGCCTGCGCACGAACTGCCGGCTTGGCTTGCCCGACTCGAGCAGGAAGGCCACCCGCTGCTGCCGCAACTCCGGCGCATGCTGGAGGCACGCGCCCACCTGGCGACCGACGACTTCCTCGGCACGCTGCCGCGGCTATCGAGCGAAGGCCACGAGGCCAGCAGCTGGTCCGCCGGCCGGCGGGTCGGCCCCTACCGCTTGGTGCGGCCACTGGGCGAAGGCGGCATGGCCGAAGTCTGGCTCGCGGAGCGCGACGACGGCGCGTTCAAGCGGCAGGTGGCGATCAAGCTGCCGTACCCGCGGCCGGGGCGGGAGACCTTTGCACTGCGCTTCGACCGCGAGCGCGACATCCTGGCGACGCTTCGGCACCCGCACATCGCGGGTTTGTTCGATGCGGGGGTGACGAAAGAGGGGCAGGCCTGGCTGGCGCTGGAGTATGTCGAGGGCCAGCCGATTTCGACGTTCTGCGATCAACAGAAGCTGCCGATCCGGGAACGGGTGAAGCTGTTCCGCCAGGTGCTGCTGGCGGTGCAGCACGCGCACGCGAACCTGGTGATCCACCGGGATTTGAAGCCGGCGAACATCCTCGTCACGCCAGAGGGCGAAGTGCGGCTGCTGGACTTCGGCATTGCGAAGTTGCTGGACGCCGGCGCGGAGGCGATCGAAGAGACGGAGCTGACACGCCAGGCGGGGCGATCGATGACGCCGCGCTATGCGAGCCCGGAGCAACTGACGGGGTTGCCGCTGACGACGGCCTGCGACGTTTATTCGCTGGGTGTGGTGTTTTACGAGCTGCTGTGTGGGGAACGGCCGTACGAATTGAAGACGGAGTCGCCGGCGCAGTTGGAGCATGCGATTCTGGAAGTGGAGCCGCGGGCGCCGAGTCGGCGGGGCTTGACGGACGCCGTTGCCGAGGCACGTGGGACCAGCGCGAAGGCGCTGAGGCGGGCCCTGTCGCCGGAGCTGGATGCGATTGCGCTGCGCTGCCTGGCGAAGAAGGCGACGGCGCGGTATTCGTCGGTGGACGCGGTGCT
>CAJPFZ010000308.1 GCA_905339355.1 Burkholderiaceae bacterium | reverse complement strand
GCGGTGCAGGTATTCGATCAGCAGGTCGCGCTGTCGCGGCGCATCGCCGAGCAGCGCGCGCACCGCGGCGATCGCCTCGGCCGTCGGTTGGCGCCCCTTGGCCTCATGCCGCGGCTTGCGTCGCGCCGGTGCGGCGGTGTGAATGGGGATCACGCGTGCTGCGTGGTCGTCCGCGGCGGTGGACATGCTCAGACTCCGAGCCAACGTGCCAGCGCCGAATGGTCGCCGGCCAGCACGGTCGATTCTCCGCTCAGCACGATGTTCCCTTTTTCCATCACGACCGCGCGGTCGGTGTGGCCGAGCACCGCGCGGTAGTTTCGGTCGACGATCAGCGTGCTGATGCCGCTGGCGCGCACCTCCGCGATCACGCGCCAGATTTCGGCCACGACCAGCGGTGCCAGCCCTTCGGTCGCTTCATCGAGGATCAGCAGCGCCGGGTTGGTCATCAGGGCCCGGCCGATGGCCAGCATCTGCTGCTCGCCGCCGGAGAGCTGCATCCCGCCATGGTGCAGGCGCTCGGCGAGGCGCGGAAAGAGCTGCAACACGCGATCGAGTGTCCAGGCACGTTGGCCGCCGGCGCCGGCGCGTTCGCTCATCACCAGGTTTTCGCGCACCGACAGGTTGGGGAAGACGCCGCGGCCCTCGGGCACGTAGCCGACACCCAGGCGGGCGATGCGCTCCGGCGCCTGGGCGGTGACGTCGTGCCCGTTCCAGCGCACATGGCCGGCCGCCGGCTTGACGTAGCCCATCAGCGTTCGGATGAGGGTCGTCTTGCCCATGCCGTTGCGGCCCAGCAGGCCCACCGCTTGGCCGGCCGCGATCGACAGCTCGACGCCGCGCAGGATGTGGCTGTCGCCGTAGTAGCTGTGCAGCCCGTCGATCTGCAGCATCGGCTTCATTGCTCGGTGCCGAGGTAGGCGATCTGCACGTCGCGGTTGCTGCGCACCTGCTCGGGGAGGTCGCTCGCGATGACCTGGCCGTTGACCATCACGGTGATGCGGTCGGCCACGCGGAACACCGCGTCCATGTCGTGCTCGACGAGCATGACCGCGTGCTCCACCTTCAGCTGATCGAGCAGCGCCAGCATGCGATCGGTCTCCTCGGCACCCATGCCGGCGAGCGGCTCGTCCAGCAGCAGCACGCGTGGGCGGGTGGCGAGGCACATCGCGATCTCGAGCTGGCGCTTGCCGCCGTGGCTCATGGAGCCTGCGATCCGGTGCGCATCGTCTTCGAGACCGGTCGCTTCGAGCGCTTCGTGGGCGGCGCGCAAGCTTTGCGGGCAGCGATCGGCCGCCTCCCACAGCGCCCAGGCCCGCGGATGCGCCGCCTGGGCGGCGAGGCGGCAGTTCTCCAGCACGCTGAAGCTCGGAAAGATGGTCGTGCGCTGGTAGCTGCGGCCCACGCCTGCCCGCGCGCGCTGGGCCTGCGGCCAGTGCGTGATGTCGCGGCCGGCGAACTGGATCTGTCCGGCGCTGGCGGGCATCTCGCCCGACAGCATGTTGATCAGCGTCGACTTGCCCGCGCCGTTGGTGCCGATGACGGCGTGCACCTCGCCGACTTCCAGGTCGACATCGACCGCGTCGACCGCGGTCAGGCCGCCGAACCGGCGCGTCAGGCCGACCGCGCGCAGCAGCGGGACCAGGGAAGCTCGATCAGCGGTCATGGGCAGTCGACGCTCGCAAGCTGTTGATGCGCCTGCGCCGCAGTGCGGTGAGCCCGATCAGACCCTGTGGCAGCAGCGCAACGAAGACGATCACCGTGAATCCGAACGTCATTTGCCAGTGTGACGCCAGCGGGCCGAGCCAGGCCTCCATCTGGAAAAATTCCTTGAGCAGCGTCAACGCCAGCGCACCGAGCACCGCGCCGCGCAGGTGGCCGATGCCGCCGAGGATGATCATCAGCAGCACCCCGCCCGACTCGTGCCAGCTCAGCAGCTCGGGGTTCACGCCGCCATCCTTGACCGCGAGCAGAAAGCCCGCCAGCCCGGCCAGCGCGCCGGCCATCACGAACGCGCCCAGCTTGTACAGGTAGGTCGGGTAGCCGGCGGCGCGCATGCGCTGCTCGTTGACGCGGATGCCGGCCAGTGCATGGCCGAAGCGCGAGCGCCGCACCAGTGCGAGCAGGCCATAGGTGAAGGCGAGCGCGGCGATCACCGCGACGTAGAGATGGCGCTTGTCATCGAGGTCGACGAGCGTTTGCTCGCCGACCGCCAGCACCGGCTTGGTGTAGATGAACATGCCGTCGCTGCCGCCGCCGAGCTGCGTGTCGTGGAAGACGAAGTAGGCCATCTGCGCGAAGGCGAGCGTCACCATGATGAAGTAGACGCCGCGGGTGCGCAGGCTCAGGGCGCCCACGAACAGCGCATACAGCGTGGCCGCGCCGATCGCTGCCGGCAGCAGCACCGCGATCGACAACACCTCGTACCGGGTCGACAGGATCGCCGTCACGTAGGCGCCTATGCCGAGGAACGCCGCATGGCCCAGGCTCACGAGGCCGGTCATGCCCACCAGCAGCTCCAGGCTCAGCGCGAAGACCGCGTAGACGGCGATCTTCATCACGAGGTCGTGCGTGTACGGCGTCAGCACGCCCGGCAGCAGCGCGAGCGCGAGCAGCCCGAGAACGGGCACCAGCCAGCTATGGAAGCGTGTGGTCGTCATGCTCGTTCACCCACGCTTCATCAGGCCCTCGGGCCGCCAGATCAGGATGATGGCCATGAGCAGGTAGACGCCGATGCCGCTCAGCTCCGCGAAGAAGACCTTGCCGAAGGTGTCGACGAACCCGACCAGCAGCGAAGCAACCAGCGCGCCGGTGATCGAGCCGATGCCGCCGATCACGACCACGACGAAGCAGATGATCAGCACGCTCGAGCCCATGCCGGGGTACACCGACGACATCGGCGCGGCGATCATGCCGGCCAGCCCCGCCAGCGCCACGCCGCCGGCGAAGACCACGCGGTACAAGAGCTTGATGTCGATGCCCAGCCCGCGCACCATGTCGCGGTTGCTGGCGCCGGCGCGGATCATCATGCCGAGCTTGGTCTTGTTGACGACGAGGTACAGCGCCGTTGCGATGACGATGCACGCGGCCGACGCGAACAGCCGGTACCAGGGGTAGCTCATCAGCCCGCCGAGCGCGAAGCTGCCGGACAGCCACTCGGGGATGGGCACGCCGTGCACGTCGTTGCCGACGAGCATCGCTCGCACCTCTTCGAACACGAGGATCAGCGCGTAGGTCATCAGCACCTGCTGGAGATGCTCACGCTGGTACAGATAGCTGAAGAACAGCCACTCGAGCACGAAGCCGAAGGCCGCCGACAACAGCACGCCCACCAGCAGCATCAGCAGGAAGCGGTCGGCGAAATGTGGCGCCAGCACGAAGCCGAGGTAAGCCCCGAGCATGTAGAAGCTGCCGTGCGCGAGGTTGATGACGCCCATGATGCCGAAGATCAGCGTCAGCCCGCTGGCCACCAGAAACAGCAGCAGGCCGTACTGGACGGCGTTCAGGCACTGGACGAGGAAGGTGGCGAGGTCCAAGGGGGATGGCGTTCAGGCGGGACGTCACCCCGGCGAAAGCCGAGGAGGTCCATGACGACGATGGGCCCCGGCACTTGCCGGGGCGACCGGAAGCACGGCGCGCGACAGCACGCGCCGATTGTGCGCGACGCTCAGAGCTTGCAGCCGCGTGCCGGATCAGCCAGCGCCTTGACGGCGATGCTCTTGAACTCGTTGTTCACGCCCTTGGCTTCGCGCAGGTAGATGTCCTGCACCGGGTTGCCGGCCTTGGACAGCGTGAACTTGCCGCGTGGGCTGTCGACCGTCGCGCCGCGCATGGCGTTGGCGACCACGTCGCGCTTGGCAATGTCGCCCTTGGCGGCCGCGAGCCCGACACCAAGCAGCTGCGCCGCGTCGTAGCCCTGCACCGCGTAGACGTCCGCGTTCGCCTTGTAGGCCAGCGCGTAGTTCTTGCGGAAGGCATTGTTGCGCGGCGTGTCGAGGTTGTCGGCATAGTGCAGCGCCGTCAGCAGCCCTTGCGCCGCTGCACCCTGCGCCTCCAGCGTGCCGTCGGTCAGGAAGCCCGGGCCGTACAACGGAATCGTCTTGTTGAGGCCCGCCGCCGCATAGTCCTTGACGAACTTCACCGCACTGCCGCCGGCGAAGAACGCATAGACCGCATCCGGCTTCTGCGCCGCGATCTCGGTCAGCAGCGCCTGGAATTCCACGTTCGGGAACGGCAGGTAGAGCTCCTTGATGACCTTGCCGCCGCTCTTTTCCAGGCCTTCGGTGAATCCCTTGGTCGTCTCCGTGCCCGCGGCATAGTTGTGGGTGATCGTCATCGCACGCTTCACGCCGCGCTGGCCGGCCACCACGCCCATGGCATAGGCCGGCTGCCAGTTGGAGAACGAACTGCGCACGATGTTGGGCGCGCACATGGGGCCGGTGATGTCGCCCGCGCCTGCGTTCGGGATGATGAGCAGGGTGTTGTTCTCTCTGGCCGCCTTGGCCATTCCGAGCGCGACACCCGAGTGCACGGTGCCCACCAGCACGTCGACGTTGTCGCGCTTGATCAGCTTGTTGACGTTGTCGGTGGCTTTGGACGGATCGGATTCGTCGTCGACCTTGACGTACTGGATCTCGCGGCCGCCGAGCTTGCCGCCTTGCTCCTGCACGTACAGCTTGAAGCCGTTTTCGATCGCATTGCCGAGCGCAGCGTAGGTGCCGGTGTAGGGCAGCATCAGCCCCACCTTGATCGGCGCGGTGGACTGAGCGTGGGCGGCACCCGCGGCGAGCAGGGCGGCGAGGGTCGAGAGCTTCAGAAGGGTCTTCATCGAGGTCTCCAGTGTTGTCGTCGGGTCAGAATGGGCTGGCGCCGGCGCGCCTGATGAACGCGCCGGCCTCGGCAATCAGCCGTTCGGGCTGGTCGCGCTGCGGCGAATGGCCGCAGTCCGGCAGCACGAGCGTCTGCGCGTGGGGCACGCGGCGCACGATCGCATGCACCTGCGCCAGCGTGCCGTACTCGTCGTCCTCTCCCTGCACCACGAGCAAGGGGCAGCGGATCGCGTCGAGTTCGGCCTCGATGTTCCACGCGCGGAACGCCGGGTCCAGCCAGACATCGTTCCAGCCCCGAAAAGCCGAATCGACGTCGGCATGGTAGCGGCCGAGTCTCGCGCGTAAATCGGTGGTTTCATAGGCCACCCGGGCCGCTTCGATGCTGCGCAGGCCGAAGTCTTCCGTGAAGACGTGCGCCGCGACGGCCACCACGCCCGCACACGGGTGGCGCGCCGCGTGCAGCAGCGCGATCGAGCCGCCGTCGCTGTGGCCGAAGAGCCAGGGGCGGGTGATCTTCAAAGCATCGAACAGCGCCGGCAGCACCTCGAAGGCCTGGCGGTGCATGAAGTCCACCGGCCAGCGTTCTTCTGAAGGCTTGGCCGTGGAGCCGCCATACCCATAGCGCGAGAAGACCAGCCCGCGCCGCCCGATGTGCGTGCACAAGCGTTCGGGAAAGTCCTTCCAGGCTGCCAGCGAGCCGAGCCCCTCGTGCAGGAAGACGATCGGCGCCTCGCGCGACGCGGCATCGCCCACCCAGCGGTGCTCGATGCGCAGCGGCCGGCCCTGCCAGGCGATCTCGACCAGCGCGGCCTCCATCACTGAGTGGGGCCGGCTTCCCGTTCGCGCAGCTTGAAGCGCTGGATCTTGCCGGTCGCGGTCTTGGGCAACTCGGGAATGAACTCGATCATCCGCGGGTACTTGAAGGGCGCGAGGTGGTCCTTCACGAAGGCTTTCAGGTCCTCGCCGCTCGCCTGCTCGCCTGGGCGCAGCACGACGAAGGCCTTGGTGCGCGTGAGACCCTGCGGGTCCGGCGTGCCGATCACGGCGGCCTCCAGCACCGCGGGGTGCTGCATCAGCGTGGCCTCGACCTCGAAGGGCGACACGTACATGCCGCTGACCTTGAGCATGTCGTCGCTGCGCCCGGCATAGGTGTAGACCTCGTCGGCGTCGCGACTGTACTTGTCGCCGGTGCGCGTCCATTCGCCCTGGAAGGTGGCGTT
>CAJPFZ010000307.1 GCA_905339355.1 Burkholderiaceae bacterium | reverse complement strand
CCACTGCAGCAGCAGCTGGTCGGCTTCGTTGAGCCGCAACGGGTTGGCCGCTTCGCCGCCGAAGTCGGAATCGAGCCAGCCGCGGGCATCGAAATGCGACTTCACCTGGCGCGCAATCTGCGGCGACATCGTCGACTCGCCTTGCAGCAGCTGGGTGATCGTGCCGGCCAGCGACGACCCCGGGGCGCGCGCCTGCACGAAGTAGCCGTCTGCGCCATGGCGCAGTGCGTCCATCAGGCGCGTGTCGTCGGCCGACACGGTGAGCGCGAGAACCAGCGGGCGGCCGAACTGGCCGCTGCCGCGCAAGCTGGTCAACAGCGACCGCAGGTGCGAGGGCGGCAGCATCAGGTCGACGACCAGCAGGTCGGGCAAGCCCGGCGCGAAGACCTCGCGCAGGCTCGGCAGGTTGTGCGCCACACCCACCACCTCGAGTTCGGGTTCGGCGGCGATCGTCCCGGCGAGGCGAGCGGCGACCTCGCGGTCGGCGTGCAGCAGGACGACAGTGCTCATGAAGGGCCCGTGACAGGAAGTAAGGGGCGATTCTCCCAGCGCCATCGCAGCAGAACATCCCCCGAGCCGGGGGGCAAACGCGCGAGCATGGGTCACCCGTTCGGGTGAAAAAAGGGCGGCCTTCGCCGCCCTCTTGTCGCCGCACGTCGGCGACACGTCGAACCCGACGCTGGTTACTGCTTGGCCTTCGGCGCGGTCCCGCTCTTGGCGGCATCGGCCGGCTTGGCCTCGTCCTTCTTCTCGGCGGTGGCGCTCTTGTCCTTGGCCGTGGCGGCGGCCGATGCGGCGGCTGCGGTCTCGGCAGCAGCGTCCGGCTTGGCTGCGGGAGCAGTGGCTTGCGCCAGGGCCGAGCCCGAGAAGGCAGCGGCGATCAGTGCGACGAGCGCGATGTGTTTGTGGTTCATGGGTGTTTTCCTCTGTGTGGTTGGCGCGGACCGGAAAGGTCTCACGCACTCGCCCGTGCGGGCAGGAGCGAACCCTGTCGGGCAAGCCGGCGCATGCTATGGAGGATTGGCATGGCCAGGTATGTCAAGC